>WFSK01000164.1 GCA_015486095.1 Thermotogae bacterium | reverse complement strand
TTCTTATCGGACGCTACACGGTGATAATCGACGAGCATATCGATCGCGGAATAATCGGATACCACCACACCATCGAATCCCCATTCTCCTCTGAGGATATCCGTGAGGAGTTCCTTAGAGGCACCACAGGGTATGCCATCGATCTCGTTATAGGCGTTCATCAAAGAATGCACTTTTGCCTCTTTAACTGCTATCTCGAAGGGTAACAAGAAAATCTCTCTCAATCCTCTTGGAGCAACGTGTGCCGGTGCACAATTCATACCCCCTTCGGAGATGCCGTATGCCACGAAGTGTTTGGCCGTGGCCATAACCCCTTCTTTTAGATCTTCTCCCTGAAGACCTTGTATGTAATGTGTAGCCATCGTGGAGATCAGATAAGGGTCTTCACCGAACGTCTCTTCCACCCTTCCCCATCTCGGGTCTCTTGCAACGTCTAAGAGAGGTGCCAGGCCCTGATGTGCGCCAACGGAACGCATCTGTTCTCTGATCACGGAGGCGATCATCTTCATAAGATCGGGGTCCCACGAACTCGCCATCCCGATCATCTGGGGGAAGATCGTTGCACCTTTTGCCATGTAACCGTTGAGACACTCTTCATGTACGATCGCTGGTATTCGTAGACGAGTCTTCTCTTTCAGGAATCTCTGGATCTCGTTGGCCAGTCGAGCACTTTTCTCTGGCGGTAAGCCGCTTGCTCCGCCTATGCGAGTTATCTGTCCTATGCCGTTTCCGATGAGTCTTTCCATCTTCTCAACGGATAACTTTCCATCCTCTAACAATTCGTATATCCAAACCGAACCGAGTTGTGCTATCTTCTCATCGAGAGTCATTTCAGATATGATACTTTCCACACCTTTTTCATTCATATAAAATGCCCCCTTTACTTCTAAATGGCATCCCACTCCAAACCTGCTTTCCTTACGGCATATCCTATTTCTCTCAGATAGTCTCCATATGCTGCTATCCAATGAAATCCTCGCATTCCAGACAAAAGATTCTTCCAATTTCCTTCTATTGCAACATCCACTTGAGAACGGCATATCGGATAAGAGGTAGATTCGATGATAGATCCTTTGAAACCTATCCATCGTTTTTCTTCAAAATCGGGATCTATCACGGTGATCTCTTGATTTTTTCTCATCTTAACACTGGGAGCGGCTCCATAGTCAGATTCGAAATGTGTAACTATATCTGTTTTTTCGTAGTTTTGCCCATCCATTTTCCTTGGAGCAGTGCAGTGAGCAAGGGTAACCATTCCATCGTGAGGATAAGTGGGATCGTTCAGAAAAACTGGTTTGCCCGAGATATAATGAAGTAATATACCTGCTGGAATTACCACGAAATCGGATTCACAAAAAGCCATATATCCTTCATCGTTGAGTAGACTGAGAGGTAAACAAGCAGTGGTACCTGCGATAGGTATGATGGTACTCATGCACTGGTCTACGGTGATCGCACTCGCTTGATATTCATCGAGTATATTCTTGAAAAGCTTGTAGACTACAAATGCCCTTATCACAAATCTTTTGTCCGTTCGCAGGGTTATATTTGGTTGACTTAAATATCGTTCTGCATCCCGCTCAGCCTGATTCAAATGAGTTTCATCTTCTACAAATCTTTTCAGCAATTCGCTGAATCTCGGATAAGGCACCGTTTTTATATCTATATTCCATCTCTGTTTGGCTAAATAAGGGATACTCTTTATCCTATCGAACTCTGCTGGATCAGAACTCCCTGGCCATCCCGATGGTTCCCCTATCGTCACGATCCTGGTTCCCATGGTATTTTTCAATCCATAAAGTGCCCTCAATCTCCAAAGAACCTCATTGTAATCATCTACGATCACATCATCAGGAGTCACTTTGGACCGAACGAATTCATCTGTGTAGTTGCGTAGGAACCTGGCTTGGATGATCTCATTCCACAGATAAAAAGGACCTGACTTGTGTCTCAAGAAGATAAGATTTTGTTTTTTCAGGCTTTGCAGAGCCAATAAGATCCCTGTTCCTCCACCGGCGGCATAGATTAAAATTACATCCGCGGAATCTATATCCTTGACATTGAAAACCTCACTTTCCGAAGCGATCGGAGTAACGGCTAAGATCTCGATAGGAAATTCTGCTTTGGTCCCCAAGTTCTCCAATTCTGCTGAAATCCTCTGCATTTCTTCTGCCACATCACTTTTGGTTTGTATACCTCCCCATGCCCTCCAGGAAGTAGCTTCCTTTCTTTCATATATTGCATAGGTAAGGATCGGTTTTATCACCAATTTTTTACCAGTATGATCCTTATTTATCACATCATTTCACTCCTTTAAGAACATTTTCAGCCACATCGAGGGACTTCTGTATATCATCTTGCGTGTGAGACATGGATATGAAGTTATAACCACCTCTTTTGAAAAGGACCCCTAATTCCATAGATCGTCTTATAAAGGTCTTTTCATCTTCTTCATTTGCGAATCTTATCCTACTCATAGGAGGAAAACCCACTATCTGAGCATGAATCTTCGCAATTTCGATAATATCTTTGAGACCTTCCATCAACTCTTCCCCCATTGTCCAGATTCTCTCTAAATTGCCTTTATTTATCGTATTGAGGGTAGCGATAGCAGATGCAAATGACAGGGCTTCACTCCCATAAGTGGTTGATATCCACAGGTCCTCCATCTTCAACATCAGATCCCTTCTTCCGGCAAGGGCGGAAAGGGGCATACCGTTGGCAATACCCTTACCGAGAACCGTTATATCCGGTATAACCCCGAAATATTCCTGTGCACCTCCCGGGGAGAATCTGAAATCCGTCTTTATCTCATCGAATATCAGTATGGTTTCGCTTGAAATGGTGATCTCCCTCAAATATTCGAGTATTTCCTTGCCAGGTTTATCATCAATAACAGGTTCTACTATAACTGCTGCATATTCACCACTCCTTAGCTTTTTTTCCAGAGATCCCATATCACTCCAATCGAATCGCTCTGTTAATCCTTTCACACAGGCGGGTATCCCACTTCCGCTATTCGCCCAGTCGTGCCAGCCAAAGTATCCACATGCAAGTATCTTATCTTTACCACGAATGTGTCTCGCGAGTCGGATTGCAGCAGAGGTAGCCTCAGCTCCTGTCTTAAAGAATCTTACCATTTCTGCAGATGGTACGAGATCGATGATCCTTTCGGCAACTTCGAGCTCGAGTGGTGATGAGATGGAAGTTAGTATATAATCGTCTATCGTTTTCGAGATAGCGTCTCTCTGAGCTGGTATATTATATCCAATTATGATTGCTCCGAGTCCCATAACGTAATCTACATATCCATTTCCATCTACATCTATTAAATGTGAACCGAAAGCCTTTTTCACATAAACAGGGC
>WFSK01000163.1 GCA_015486095.1 Thermotogae bacterium | reverse complement strand
GAAAATCGGTATTGTGGTCTTGTTGGTATCCCTCGTTTTGGGGATGTCTGTTACGATGTGGGCATACAAGTCCGAGTATAGGATGACCTTGAATGTGGGACCAACGTTCTACTGGGGCATGGGTGCCAAGAAGTTTTGCGATCTTGTGAGAGAGAAGACAAACGGATTGATCAACATCAAACCATATTACGGAAGTTCTTTACTAAAAGGAGCCCAGATGACCTCACTGCAGATGGTCTCCATAGGGGTGATCGACTGCGCATATGAATCCACGATCAATTCTGCTCCCGTTGTACCTCAGATGAACATATTTTCTCTCCCATTCTTCATCAACAACTTCAAAAATCTCGATAAGATGGAATACGGTGAGACCGGAAAGGCAATATTCAAAGCGATGGAGAAAAAGGGAGTAGTTCCCCTTGCCTGGGCAGAAAATGGGTTTAGACAGGTAACTAACAGTGTTAGAGAGATAAGATCTCCGAAAGACCTGAAGGGATTAAGACTCAGAGTATGTCCTACCCCTATATTCATCGATATATTCAGAAAACTTGGAGCAGATCCCGTTAACATGAATTGGGGAGATGCGGTAACGGCATTCCAACAGGGTACAGTAGATGGTCAGGAAAATCCTGTCGGTGTATTGATCCCCGTTAAGATCTATCAGTATCACAAGTACGTTACGTTCTGGAACTATCTCGTCGATCCAGTTATCATATACTGGAACAAAAGGGAATGGAATGCCTTTCCACCAGATATCCAAAAAGCCATAAAGGAAGCGGCGGAAGAATCAGCAAGGTTTGAAAAGGCTCTTTGCAGAGCAGGTCTCGATGGGGATGAAAATACCCCCGGTTCTTCTCTGTATATCTTAAAGCATGAGTTTAATTACACTATGAAGATCCCCGATCCCATTGCATTCTTAAAGAGTAAGGGGATGAAGGTAACTTTTCTAACCGATGAAGAAAGGCAAGCCTTTATCGAAGCAACGAAGCCTGTCCTTCAAAAGTGGATTCCTAAGATTGGAAGAGATCTGTACGAAAAAGCTCTCAAGGATATGGGGAAAAAATAACGATCGATTAAGGGAAGGGCCTTTATGCCCTTCCTTATATTCCATAATAAGAAGGTGATAAGATGGACTACTCGAAAGAATTTCTGCAAGGTCTTTACCGTACCATGGTAAGGATCAGAGCGTTCGACTCAAAGGCTGAAGAATTATTTCTCGAAGGGAAACTGCCGGGCTTTATTCATTTATACATCGGGGAGGAGGCCATCGCAACAGGAGTTATGGCAAATCTTAGAAAGGATGATTATATCACCTCCACCCATAGAGGACATGGCCATATGATCGCAAAAGGGGCAGATATGAAGAAGATGATGGCAGAATTATATGGAAAGATCACTGGTTATTGCAGAGGTAAAGGGGGTTCGATGCATATAGCGGACTTATCCATCGGTGTTCTTGGGGCAAATGGTGAGGTTGCAGGGGGCCTTCCCATAGCGAGTGGCGCGGGAATGGCGATCAAGTTGAAGAAAAGCGATCAGGTGGTGGTTGCCTTCTTCGGAGATGGCGCCTCAAACCGTGGGGCGTTTCATGAGGCCTTAAATTGGTGTTCTGTATACAAACTCCCCGTGATCTTCGTTAACGAAAATAATCAATTCGCTTCGACAGAAAGGGTTCAGGAAACGACATCTGTGCAGAATATCTCTGATAGAGCGGTGAGTTACAGTATTCCTGGGGTTACTATCGATGGAAATGATGTGATCGCGGTTTATGAAGCGGTAAAGTCAGCAGTTGAACGAGCAAGGAATGGAGGAGGGCCAACCTTGATCGAGGCGAAAACGTATAGAATTAAAGGACACTTCGTTGGAGATCCAACTCTTTACAGAAAGAAAAAAGAGGTTCAGGAGTACTGGAGGATAGAACCTATAGGAAGATTCGAAAAGAGATTGGAAAAGATGGGAATGTTGACGGATGAAGAAAAAGAAAAAATCAAAAGTGAAGCAGAAAAAGAGGTGGAAGAAGCGGTGAGATTTGCAGAAGAGAGTCCTTTTCCAGAAACAGCGACTGCTCTACAAGACCTTTTTGTGGACGATACAGGATACGATTATTATTGAGGAGATGATAATATGAGAGAGATCACTTTTTCAGAAGCCCTTGGAGAAGCGATGTATGAGGAGATGTTGAAAGATCCAACCATATTCACGTACGGTGAAGATATAGCAAAACAAGGAGGTATCTTTGGTGCTTATAAACCCCTCCTGGGGAAATTCCCGGATAGGATCATAGATACACCCATCTCCGAAGAGGTGATATTCGGTTCCGCTCTCGGTGCGGCCCTGGCAGGAATGAGACCGGTGGCGGAATTCCACTTCGCAGATTTCATCTTCACCGGGATGACAGCCGTCACAAACCAGATCATGAAGATAAGATATATGACAGGTGGCCAGGCAAAACTTCCCCTCATCTTGAGAGGCCCAGATGGGATCTCGAAATCTGCTGCGGCTCAGCATTCGGAATCCATCGAAACGATCTTCATGCACGTACCCGGTATTAAGGTGATCATACCTTCAACACCCTACGATATGAAGGGACTCTTCAAGACCGCTTTGCATTCCGATGATCCCGTCATCTGTTTCGAACACAAATTGCTCTACAAGATAAAAGGTCCGGTGCCCGAAGAAGAATACTATATTCCATTCGGAGTGGCAGATGTGAAAAGGAAGGGAAAAGATGTAACCGTTGTAACTACATCGAGAATGGTTCACGAATCCCTAAAGGCAGCGGAGAATCTTGCGAAAAAGGGGATAGATGTAGAAGTCGTGGATCTGAGAACACTCGTCCCATGGGATAAGAAGACGGTCATCGACTCTGTGAAGAAGACTCATCACCTGATAGTAGCCCATGAAACATGGAAAAGAGGCGGATGGGGGGCTGAGATCGCATCCGTTGTTCAAGAAGAGGCCTTCGATTATCTCGATGCCCCCATATTGAGAGTTGGAGCAAAGAACGTTCATATCCCATTCAGTCCACCTCTCCAGGATTTCGTTGCGCCAGATCACGAGGATGTGGAAAATGCTATAGAAAAGGTATTGGAGGGAGCATAGATGTTCTTATTCAAGATGCCGAAGTTCGGGTTGAACATGGAATCCGGTTTTATCAATAAGTGGTATAAGGAAGAAGGAGATAAAGTAAAAAAGGGAGAAGTACTCGTGGAGATCGCCTCCGAGAAGATCACCAATGATGTGGAAAGCCCTGTAGATGGCTATGTTAGAAGACTTGTAGGTAAAGAAGGAGAAGAGTATAAAGTAGGAGAGGTGATTGCATATATTGCAGAAACGGAAGAAGAGCTTGCAGAGGAAGAGATTATACCTCCAGCAGAAGTCGAAAAGGCGAGCGCATCTCCTGAAAGGCCGGTCGAAGAGAAAGAAAAGGTAGTGGAACGAGTTGCAACATCAGTAGAAACAGGCTTTGTAAAGGCTTCGCCTGCGGCGAAGAGGCTGGCGAGAGAAAGGGGCATAGATATAAAAGAGGTGAGAGGCACAGGACCAGGTGGAAGGATCGTAGAAAAAGATGTGATGAATTTTTTAAGAGAGAGAAGGCAAACTGTTGAAGAGGAATTTACCGTAGAGAAGCTCTCCCCTCTCCGTAAGATGATCTCACGAAATCTTGCCAGATCCTACCACGAAGCGGTAGTCATTACCAACACCACCCAGATCGACCTGACAGGATTTTTTAAAATAAAGAAGGAATGGGAAGAAAGGGAAAAGGTCTCCGTTACAGCAATGCTCTTGAAGGTTGTTTCAAAGATACTTTCAGAATTCCCTCTGTTCAACGCTCATTTCGATGGGGAGAACGTAAAGAAGTTCAAGAATATAAACATAGGAGTGGCCGTAGATACAGAGAGGGGACTCATCGTACCTGTGGTAAGAAGAGTAGATGAGCTATCCATAAGGGAAATAAATGCAGAACTCGTAAGGATTTCCAATCTGGCAAGGGAGGGAAATATTCAAGAGGCAGACCTCACTGGATCGGGATTCACCATAACCAATCTGGGTATGATGCGAACGGAGATCTTCACACCTGCATTAAACAGAAGTGAAGTAGCTATCCTGGGAGTAGGAAGGACTAAGAAAGAATTGAAGATCGAAGATGAAACAAATATCATGATAAGAGATATGGCATGGTTTAGCCTCTCTTACGATCATAGAGTAATCGATGGTGCTTTGGCAGCAAAATTTCTCGGAAGGCTTGCCGAGCTTTTAGAAAAACCCGACTGGTTAAAAGATGAATTTTAAGGTTTGGGAGGAGGTTGATGGTGGAGGAAAAGAAGAGATCCTTTGGCGTAGATGAGTGGATAGCGGCGATCTTGCTCTTCGTAATGGCGACTATAGCATTCATCAACGTTTTGAGCAGATATCTGTTTCACTTCTCGTTTGCCTTTACAGAAGAAATAGGAATCAATTTCTTCGTATGGGTTACCGTCGTTGGAGCAGGGATCGCCTTTGAAAGGGGTTCTCAGCTTGGGATGGTTACTCTGTACAATATCTTTCCAAAGAAATTAAAAAAGATCACAACAGTGATAAGCGCGCTCCTGAGCACTCTTCTCTTCGCTATCGTCGATATCATCATGATCAAAACGATATACCAGGATATGACATTGTTTCACATGCGCTCCAGGGCCTTGAGTATCCCGGAATGGATATACTACAGTGGTGTCGTTATCCTCTCGATATTCTTGTTTAAACGCATATATGAGGGGTTAACGAAGAGTTTAGAG
>WFSK01000162.1 GCA_015486095.1 Thermotogae bacterium | reverse complement strand
GTGCATCGCTAGTGGAAGTGAAAATGTTGTTCGCTTCCACTATTTCTTTTTCAGCAAACCGCTATGTCAAGATATGCCTTCACCATTTGTCACGGAAGTGATCTATTCAGAATAGTGTGGAGTTGTACTCCAGGGTTGATAGAAGACAACTCCATGCTCGGAGGTAGTATTCGTTGGATATATCGTGGGCCCTATCGTCGATGTAGAATCCATACCTTCACCCCAATAATTTCGTGTAGCGTCTATATCCCATCTGCTATCATTGTAAAGGTTATAGGGTGAATTGTTGTAGATATCATTGTTGCTTATACATATAGTGGCTTCCGACGAGGTATTCGTCGCTATGTAAATGCCTATCGAACCAGAGGAAAAGGAATTATTTATTATATTATTCATATTCGCCTCTCCTGCCACAAAGAGACAAATGGGTTTTGAAGCATAGACCAAAGGAGTGGAAAAGGAAGTAGAGGTTGCACTATCGTTGTTGATATTATTTTCCTTCGCCACTGGAGCAGAATCGTAAAGATAAATCCCTGCCCTATAATTAGAATCCAATACGTTGTTTATCATACTGAAATGTGAGGAATACGAGAATACCCCAACGTTATTAAAGCTAAAAGTATTGTTCCTCAGATCGCTGTTCGTCACTTCCCACAAGACTACTCCCCCAGTTGCTGAAGCAATATTACTCGGTTTCGTTGGCAAAGGTTCTTCTTGCAATACAACCCCGTTTACATCGAATTTACAATCTTCTATGTCAACATAACCTTTTTCAACCTCGATGCCGACTTGATTGTGTTCAAATTGGCAATCAGCTATGACGATCGGCGTGGTGGCAGGATTTATGTCAGAACTACTCAAGATATATATTCCTTTACTATTACATCGAAATGTTGATTGCGATACGATCAACATTCCACCGCTGCCTTGATCTTCCACTCTTATACCCACGTTCGCATCTCCAATATATATGTTCGATATATCTGCAAGTCCACCATCCTCTATTTCTATCCCTTTCCAATTACAGGTGGAATTTGCTATGAACTTTGCGGTACTCGACATTCCTTCAACTGTTTTAAGCGCTCCCTTTACAGCTATGCCAGTATTTCCGTTGAACTGCATTGTTACTCCATCTGGTATGTAGAGTGTCTTTCCAGATGGTATATCTAAAGATGTAGCGATGGTATATGTCTTTCCCTCTTCTAAGCGATAATATTCGAAGTCATTTGAGAACGAGGTGGTATCCAGCTTGTCTGGGGATAATATGAGTCCGAACTTCAGCACCACTTCCTTAGATGTAACTTCTTTCCCTCTATCGAAGATCGAAAATTCGAATCTCATCGATGGAAACGATGGGGTGAGATGAACGGTAATGGTGGCATTACTCGCATCTCTCGTTATATCTGAACTCGCTATCGTAACAGGGGTCCCATCAACAGTTGCACAAAAGGTAGCAGTTGGAGAGACATCTTTGATCTCCACCTTGATGGTTATCGTTCCCGTTGCAGATGAAAGCCAGAAAAGATCATCGGTGGGTAATCCTTCAAACGTTATCGTTGGATTGTATTTCGTTGTGTTTATGAGCAATCCACATGCCACTAAAGAAAATAGAAAGGTCAGTGATATGAGTAGAAGAGTGATGAAGTATTTCATCAGATATCCCTGCCCCCTATCAAAACGATAAAATCTCCCTTGAAAGGTGTATAGTAGCGCGCTTTGGTTAATATATACATCAGTTCTATATACGCATCTATACCATTGAATGAATCAGCGTTTATGAATACAAAATGATGTGTTCTATGGAGTTTCTTCAGATATTCCTTTAACAGTTCCTTTTTCGATATATCCTGCGTTAAAGAGATCACGTAGTTCCCTTTGGGCTTTATCAGAGTTTCAAAATTTTCTTTCAAGGGCAATTTTTCCTTCGATGAGTGAATATATGTTCCTATAACGTTCACATCGAATCCTGCATTCTTCCAGATGGAACCAAGAACGTGTTCGAATCCTTTGTATTTAGGTGAATTGTTGTTCAGTATGGTCACCTTTACATCCTCGGGTAAGACATGTTCTTTCCCATCTCTGATGGACAACGTTATGTACTTCATTCTTCTCATATCAGGAAATATATCTTTGCCATGGAATACATATGGAACCTCCATAGAGTATAGACTTACGTTCTTAGCCTTATACCACTCGTATATCTTATAGATACTTAGAAAACCGAGATCGGTAGATATCAAAGGTTTTATCTTCTTGTACATATGATGCAACGTTGAGATATGCATGCCATCTTTCTTTATCTTCGAGAGTATCAGATTTATGACCTTTCTCTGACGGTTTATTCGACCGAGGTCTCCCAGCCTATCATTTCTAAATCTAACGTATTTAAGCACATCTTCTCCATTCATTTCGTATACACCTGGTTTGAAGTCTATATGTAGATTTTGCTTCGTATCATCGTATTTCATCTCTTTTTCCACACTCACCGTAAGAGGTCCTATTTCATCCACTATAGTTTCAAATGCACTGTAATCTATAACGGCATAGTTGCTTATCCGGATCGCCAGCATTCTGTTTATTGTATCTTCAAGAGCATCTATTCCCCTTTCCTTATAGATGGCATTTATCTTTCCATGATCCCCTTCATTATCGCTGTATTTAACTATGAGATCACGGGGTATCGAGATGATAAGGACAGAGTTCGTCTTGAAATTCAAAGAGATGAGCAACAGTGTATCTGTACGATTTCCATCGCTATCGCTGTCTCTTATACACATCTGAC
>WFSK01000161.1 GCA_015486095.1 Thermotogae bacterium | reverse complement strand
GAATACCGCATCTTTAAAAAGAAGTATTTACTTATTACCATCTTATATTTATCTTACTATGGCACAGTGATTAACACAATGGAATATTTCCAGTGATAAATCTACCCGCTCCGATAGTCGGCATAGGGAACATCTTTCCCTAGTTTTGCACCTATCAAATAAAGCAGCCTGAAATAAATCTTTATCCCACAAAGAGAATTTGCCTTTTTTTATCTTTTTTTGAAACATATCTGGTAGGACAAACGCATAGTATGAACAGAAGTTCTTTTCTTACATACACTTAGGAAGTGTAACAAAACAACTTGCTCAATATAGAGATTTGAGTTATAATCCGAAAATCTCGTAAAATTATAGCTAGGAATTATTAAATCTTTTACATATAAACAAATAAAGCTTGACACCACCCCCATAACTAACTATAATTATAGTTAGTTATGGGGGTGGTTAATGCCGAGTATTGTATTCCAACATCACACAAATGGTACCGATTATGCCTATATGTCAACTTCGTATTGGGATAAAGAGAAGAAAGCTTCGCGAACCAAAATGATCTGTATCGGAAAGAAAGATCCAAAGACAGATACGATCATCTACAATAGACGATGGAAAGAGCTGCAGCAGAATGAGAAGCAGAAGGAACTCACTGTAACTGAGTCTCCTCAGATCTCGGCAACGGTGAGTGTCGGGCCATCGCTACTCCTTGGGCAGATCACCAAACAACTCGGGCTACAGCGCTCTCTCTTGAAGGGATTTGATCCTGAGATCACAAAGAAACTGATCTCTTTTGCCTGGTATCTTGCTTCATCACCTTCCGGGCGGGCCTATATGGCTGAAGGCTGGATGGAATCACACCAGTGTTCTTGCCATGACAGGCCGCTGACGAGTCCTAGAATCTCAGAGCTCATGCATTCGATTTCCCGAGATCAGATTCTCTCTTTTTTTACGAGCTGGATACGTCGGTCAACCGATAGGGAATATCTTTGTTTCGATATTACCAGCGTATCCTCCCATAGTGTGCACAATCCGTATGTTGAGTATGGATATAATAGAGATGGGGAAAAGTTACCTCAGATCAATATTGCCCTGCTCTCCGGTATGGACAGCGAGATTCCCTTCTACTATGAGATCCTTCCCGGGTCTCTCCATGATGTTTCCTCTCTGCCGTCATTCATCGCGATGTTGGCAAAACTGGGAATGAAAAAGATCAATTTGATGATGGATAAGGGTTTTCATAGCAAAAAGAACCTTGAGCTTTTAGTTGATCAGGGCATTAGGTTCACCATGCCGGTTCCGAAGAACAGCTCCCGGATAAAACAGTATATTGACCATGATAGAGATCTTTTAGAACTTCCTGAGCACATCATCTATGACGATGAGAAGACGACCGTATACGGGATCACGCACCGGACGAAACTGAATGGTAAACGTATCTACTATCATATCTATATGGATACTGCAGCTCGGATTGATCATGTGAGAAAATTTAACACCTATATCCTGAAGCTTTCTCGTGAACTGCAAGCCAACGATCTTCGAGAAGAGCATACCGATGATTATGCTGCCTTTTTCACGGTAAAAGAAACACCGAAACGAGGCAAGAAAGTCGTCTGGAATCAGGAAGCTATCCGCAGAATTCGGGATAATTTCACTGGGTACTGGGCTCTTGTCACTAATACAGAAGCTGATGCAGGGAGAGCTCTTACTCAGTACCGTAAACGGGATCATGTAGAGAAGCATTTTGATACAGTAAAGAATCTGCTAGAAGGGAACCGTCTGCGCACAAAAGATGCTGTTTCAGCTGAAGCGGTAGTATTCCTACGATTCTTATCGCTCATTATTATCGAGCGAATAAGAAAAATACTTCGGGAAACACCTATTGATCAGGATGACGAAAATACAAAGTACTGGATCACCCGGTACACGGTTCCTGAAGTATTCAACCGTTTAGAATCGTATACTGAAGTGAAATTCAAGCAGAAATATAAGCCGATTCATCCTGCTAAGACGAAAGCTCAGAGAGAGATTTTTAAGATCTTCGATCTGTAATAATCCTTGCCTAACTATAAAATGTTTGAGATTTTAGGTTGGTAACTCCTAACAATTTCCAGATTGTACTTAAATCAATAATTGTTCCTGTCTTCCGTGCTTCATCTATGGCTATACCAACAACAGCACTACGTAAACCTTCTTCGCCTCCGCATACAGGAATAG
>WFSK01000160.1 GCA_015486095.1 Thermotogae bacterium | reverse complement strand
GTATAAATGGGAATAAGAATCTGCAACCAGTAGAAAGGATCAAACTCGCCGGTTCGATCGCCTTTTTATCAGCCCTTCTTTCAACTGTAGCAAAGGCGGCACCGACACCGAGAGCAGCGATGAACAGCACAGTAACTTCACCTAACGTATCAAAACCACGGTAGTTGATCACCACAGAGGTCGTTATGTTGGGAGCACCTGTTTCTCTTATGCCGTTACCAACGTAATACCTACCCACCTTTGTCTTAGACGTACCAAAGGGAATCTTTGCCAGGACCAAGATAACCCCAAGTGCAATTATGATCAAAAGGACGATAGCAATTATCTTCCTCATCCTTTATCATCTCTCTTCTTCGTCTTTCTTATAGCGATGACAAATATAGCAGTGGTCAAAGCCGCTCCCACAGAAGCCTCGGCCATAGCCACATCGGGAGCCTGCAAGTAATAGAAGAGTATGGAGGCTATTAGACTCACCAGAGCCATTGCAACGACTGCATTTATCAAAGTTCTAAAGACACAAACGGCTATCGCTCCTATTAACATGATGAGTATCAAAAGAAATTGAAAAAGCATCATTTCTTACCTTCTTTACAAAAATCTTTACTCTTGTTCACAACGGTTTTTTTGCAGAGAGAAACTCCACTTTTACAGCTCGCTCTTCCCAGAGCGTGGCTGGAAATAGGATTTGTGAGGAGGATGAATACTGCAATGATGAGGCACTTCCAGAACCATGAAGGCTCCATTATCCCTACTCCAATGATGGTGGAGAATGCCCCCAAAGTGGTACACTTCGTTCCTGCCTGGAGTCTGTTGTAGACATCAGGAAGCCGAAATATCCCCAAACTTCCTAAAAATAGAAATATTACGCCGAATCCTGTAACGAGCATTCCCACTAAATGCATCTAAATACCCCTCTCCAGATACCTTGCAATGGCAACTGCTCCTATGAAAGTGAGCACCGCATAAACGAGTGAAACATCTAAATAGATAGACCTCTTAAAGGTATATCCCAAAAAGACTAAAAGGGCAGTGGTAACCGTTGATGCAGTATCCACCGCTACTGCTCTATCGGGAGCCGTCGGACCTTTCACCATTCTCAGGAGGCAGAGGATCACCCCTGCCCCAATGATCACAAGGAATACTATTTCTTCCATCGCAATTTATGCCCCGCATCCTGGGCTGCCAGAACCAAAGGATACATCGTGGGAGCCGAGGTAAGATACGGATGAGTAGCCATCTGCAGAGTTTCCAGCTCACTGAGAGAACTTCTCTTCTGTATTGCTATACCGATGGCATTTATCAGTTCTCCACAGGACGCACCTCCGGCCACCTGTCCACCCATAATGATTCCCGAATATCGTGAGAAAAGCAATTTAATCTTCATCTTGTTTACGTTTGGCATCGTGGAAGGATGTTTGTCAGGAGCCTCTGCGTTGCCAACCACCACATCAAAACCTTCTTTCTTGGCCCTGTTTTCTGTCAAACCCGCTGAACCCAGGGCCAAACCATTCACATAAGTCGAATATACCCCTATCGTACCCTTATTCTCACGCACCACCTGCAATCGATATAAGTTCGAACCGGCGATCCTCGCCTCTGCCGTAGCGATCGAGGCAAGCATAACGGGAGTTCCTTTTCTGGTGAAGAAATCCCTTTTTATAGCACAATCTCCCACGGCAAAGATATCGGGATCGGTTGTCCTCATATATTCGTCAACCCAAATACCTTTACCCTTCCACGCGTCCAAACCCGCATCTTGTGCCAACTCCACGTTTGGAATCGCTCCAATACCCAGGACCACGCAACCTACTTCTATCTCGCTTCCATTCGATAACCTTACCCTTTCTATTCTTTCCCCTCCGATGAACTCTTCGACACGCGTATCGGTTAGAATGTTCACTCCTTCTTCTTTCAATTTTTCCTTCGCGAGTTCTGAGAACTCTGGATCGAATGAATTGGCAAGCAAATTTGGCAGCATCTCCACCAGATAGACCTTTACATCATCTAACTTGGCGATCTCATCGGCGAATTCTATCCCAATGAATCCTCCCCCAAGGACCAAAACATCCTTACAACCTTTAATATCTTTCACTAAACTCTTTAGATAATCCATATCTTTATATACAGGATAAACACCCTTCTTATCAATGCCTGGGATCGGGGGAAGAGTAGGCTTGGAACCAATGGCTAAGATCAACTTTTCATATCCACAAACATCATCGTTTTTGGTAATAACTACTTTCTTCCCACGATCTATCTTCGTTATCTCATCTACGATCACTTCGATACCCATCTTTTCCAACGATGCAGTCGATAATTTGTTTTCCTCCGGATCTTTCAAACTCGAGATCATGTAAGGTATTCCACAGGGTATTACACCCTTTTCTACAGATTTCATCAGCATGATCTTTTTATCTGGATAATACTTGTGAGCGGTAACTGCACTTATTATTCCTGCCGGTCCTCCACCAGCTACCAACACATCGACTTTCCTTTCCACCTGTTTTCTCTCCTTTCTTATATCATTCAATGGTCTAAAAACTTAAAATGATCTATGCAAATATCACTCTTAAGTATTTTTCGAACCTCTCTCCGATGATCTTTGTGGCTTCATCGATATTCTCCGCCTTCACGTTTATCCAATGAATCAAGAGCTTATCACCCAATATATCTAAAGTAAACGTCCCAGGGGTTAACGTAATGGAATTGGCAAGGATCATCTTTGCGATATCGGATTTGAGATCGGTCTTGATGATGACAATACCAGGTTTGATCGGCATCTTAGGATGAACAACCCTGTAGGCAACATCGAAGTTAGCCTTTACTATTTCTTTAAAAAGCACGAGTATATATATTAATAAAAACACGATCCTCTTTATACTTAAGGGGGGTAAACCCAATTTTAGATATTCCCTACTTATCACGATCGCGAGAATAAGACTTATGAAAATACCAATCGTTACCTCTTGTAAACGGAAACTCGAAGTGAAGGCAAGCCACACCAATACCAGCAGGACAAAAAGATATGCAAAAGATCTACTCTTTTCTCTAAACGAATACGTTGCAGGCAATGTCTACAACCTCCATAGATTCTATATAATTCCACTCAAAAACCTATTTACAAACCTTAGATGTTTTCTAAAACTTAGTCCTCCATTTTGTGAAAATTATTATAATCTATATTTTCTTGGTTGTCAATACCTTGAAGGCTGTATAATAAAAAACGTTGATGGAGTGATTGAAAAGAAGGATAAAAAAAATCACTCCTTCCAAAAAGATAGAAAGGAGTAATCATATGTCAAATTCCATTTTAGCAAAGTTGCTCGGAATTGACAAGGGGTTCAAGTTGAATG
>WFSK01000159.1 GCA_015486095.1 Thermotogae bacterium | reverse complement strand
ATAAATGCCTGCACCATCCCTGAACAGATCACACATCATAATCCTGCAAAACCAACCGAATCAAGCATAAGGTACACTCACACCTGCCTCGAAACAACGATAGGTTTACTTCACAACCACTTACAACATTTGCACGTCGAGATATACCTCCTACCTCATGGAGTTTTGGTGGTGTGCATCGTTAATGTAAGTGAAGACGTTGTTCGACCCCACTATTTCTTTCACTGTAAACCGCTATCGTTGTTGAGAGGCTGTTGTGAGTGTTTCATATGCTTTTCTTGATATAGAACCTGTTTATTTTAACTCCTAAATCCCAGGATTTAGGGTTATCTCTTCCCATATTTCATCCACACGTTCTTTAGTTGTTTCAATAGAGTCAGTGGTATCTATTACCCAATCTGCTATCCTCAAAAGGGCTTTTCTGGACATCTGTTTACTCAATCTCTTTTTGATCTCATCACTCGTCAACTTATCACGCCTCTGTATTCTCGTTATTTCTGTTTCTTCATCCGCATCTGCTACTATAACTACATCAACCAGTTCTATCAATCCAATCTCCACCAATAAAGCCCCTTCTATAACTGCCACCTTTACCTTCATCTCATCCAATCTATCCAGTATATCAACAACTGCCTGTTTCATCTTAGGATGCATGATGGCATTCAGCTTCTTTATTTTATCTTCACTCTCAAAGGCCAACTTTCCGAGCTTCTTCCTATCTATCCTATTCCCATTCCATATCTCCTTTCCAAAGATCGATGTCACTTTGTCGATGATTTCCTTATCCGTAAATAGAAGCATATGTCCAACTTTATCCAGATCTATGATTACGGCCCCCTTTTCTTTAAGTAAACGCGAAATGGTAGATTTACCAGATGCCATTCTACCCGTTAATCCTATTACCAGCATATTCCTATTTTATCATACAAGAACTCATGGTCCAATTGTATCTCATGGAATCTTATATAATATGGTAAAATTATATAACATGTAACAACAAATATCCTTTGGAGGCGATGATAGGTGAGATATGCACTTAAGGTTGAACTGGCAATCATTTTAATATTGGTTCTACTTTCTTCTGCACTCTTTTCTCAGAAACAGGGCAAGAAAGAAGGGGAAGAGATACTCTATGTCGAAAGTCCCCGAGTCATATACCAGAAGAGTAAAACCATCCTCTTTAACGCCTTAATAAAGAAGGGGGATAAATATACTATAAAGGCAGCCACTATAACGTATCAGGAAAAGGACAACGTTCAAACTGCCGAAGGTTCTGGAGACTTAGAGATATTGCTGAAAGATGCCACTGTGACAGCTGAGAGTTTTAAATTCAATCTAAACGAGAACATAGGTGACATAGATGGAGACATCGTTTTCACCAAGACAAAAGAGGGAACAACTACGATAGTGAAGTGCGATCATATATCCGCTAACATAGATAAGGATATATATACTGGCTATGCCACTTCGGGGAAAAGGGTAGAAATAACCAAAGGAAAGTGGTATGTCCTTACTGATAAATTCCAAATGGATTCTCCTAAGGATAAGATAATATTGGAAGGGCGTGTTCACATCGTTGACAGGGATAAAAATGATATCACGGATGCCGAAAAGGTGATATGGAATACGAAAGACGATTCGATGATACTGCTGAACGTGAAGATGAGAATCCATATAAGGAAGGGTAAATAGTGAAGGGCATTGAATCATCTCATGATTTTATGATGAAATGGATACATAAGAACCAATGTGAGCAAGGCAATGTAAAAGCCCATGATCGCCCAGATATTCATTCGGATATGTATGATGTCGTTAGGCAAAGACGTTACGAATACAGTTATAAGATAGAAGACATTCAGGAGCGCGTCCATGGAGTAGCCGAAGATGATGGACAAGAATGGAACGTGAGTGAGTAGGAGAAACATCAAGACAAAACCTACCTCGAGCAATACAGATAGTAATGGGGGGATGAAAATAGCATTCCAGGGAATGCTGGCAAGATATATTACGCCGAAATGATAAGAGATGATCGGTATCATTCCTGCGTTTATAGCAAGAATAGCCGCTAAGTATCCGGATATGAATCTGTTATGTATGAATCTGGAGATGGTATCGTAGAATATAGGAAATAATAAAACTAGGGCTATCGTTCCTATGAATGTTAATTGAAAAGATGGTTCGAATACGATGTAGGGGTCTATCAGCATGAAGATGATGGCTACTATGCCTATTACGTTTATAGTCTTTGCAGATCGGTCCAGAAGCCGTATGAAGAGTATCATTATCGCCATAACTCCTGCCCTAACGGTTGGTATGGAGAAACCCGTTAAACATATGAAGAAGATGATACTCAGGATGGAGATGAGATACTTCATATTTCTTGGAACTCTAAGCCAGGAGAGAGTTACGAAGAGAAGCCCAGCAAATATCATAACGTGCATCCCAGATATGGCAAATACATGCATGAAACCAGATCTCTTGATAACCGAATACACGTTGTCAGGGATATCTCTTCTATCTCCCAGCAATATGGAAGATGCGAGAAAAGAATAACGTGGAATCGTTCTTTTGAATTCAGATGTGAGGTAGTCTCTCAATTCATCGATCCTTGAAAGAAGTGTACCGAGGATGGACCAGTTTGGAGATAAATTCCCTATCTGGGAAGGTTCAGAAATCTTAATGGCGCACATATCACCTGGGAAGCCGGATGGAGTAGCTGAACCATCCACATAAACGAGGTCACCCATATTTATCCTCATATTTATCCTCTTCCCCAGGAAGATTCTGCATTTTCCGTAAAGAGTGCTCCATTTATCGTCGATAAAGGCCCTCACATTCTTCAACACGATAGTTCTTCTGCTCGTATACGCTGCTATACCAACCAATCTTACTCTTCCAGTAATATTGGCTACTCGATGGATATCGACGAAGAATGCCCCTATTGAAAGAATGAGAAGTAATACGAACACAATGAAAATAGATTTATTCAGATTTATCAGGGAGAGGATAACTGTTATTCCTATAAAGAGGAGTAACCAGGATGGCTTCATTTTCAGTGTGATCTCTGTGACAATCCCAATGAAGAATGCCAATGCGATGAAAAAAGTCCTGTTATAGACAATTCTGCTCATCTATGTATCAGTGAGATCTTCGACAAGTTCCCTCTTATTCTGATCCTGACTGGATTGTTCGTTGAGTCAGAAGTGAGGTACTCTCCTCCCATTTTTTTGAATCCCACGATTTCTACCCCAGAAAGTGCCTTATCTACGTTAACGACGGCTGAGACACCTTTTGGAACTGCTATGTTTATACTCGAAACATCACAGTTTACCTCCACATCTGAATTTCTTTTTCCCACTATCAGATCCACCGCAGAAACGTTAGCATCTATCTTCACAGTGGATGCTCTAAGGGAAGTTAGATCTACAGAAACAGAGGAGACATTTGCCCTCAAATTGAGTTCAAGAGGAACGGTATTGTTGAAGTGTAGATTCCAGATGTTATCTTTCTTTACTCTTTTGACGGACTTATTCCAAGTAGTCTCGATGATCAGCTTTGCTTTGCTATCCCATTTAAAAAATCTCCTATTCACTTTCACGGTATTACTATGAACGATGATCCCATCGTATAGGTCCTTGCTCTCTCCGGATATATCAGCCTTCCCAACATCGAGATCGAGATCCACTTCTAAACCCGATATATCTTCGTATTTTTCAGAGATGTATTCTTTGAATTCTTCTACTGGAGGGATAGCAACAAGGATAGGATTATACGTGTACAAAAATATTCCAAAGAAGCCTACAAGAGAGACAGTGATGAGTGCAGATATCCTTTGTTCCAAAAATGCGCAGAGGAGGAAATATATACCGAAGATGATGATTATCACTGGCCAGTATATCCT
Organism: Thermotogae bacterium; assembly: GCA_015486095.1. Classification (GTDB taxonomy): domain Bacteria; phylum Thermotogota; class Thermotogae; order B3-G13; family B3-G13; genus B3-G13. The sequence continues at coordinate 1,435 of WFSK01000159.1, read as the reverse complement.
CAACTTATCCAACAGATGTAAGGGTATACCTTTGGTTGTCCAGGTGAGGAGAAGAATCCCGAAGAGGAGAAATATAGACCCGATTACGACATCTATACGCTTCATGAATTACCTCTTCAATATCAAGTAGAGACCGAATATTATGAGTGCTACTGCCCATACAAGGCTTACAGAAAAATGAGGTATAAAATGCCCGGCCAGAACTAAAATGCCTATAATTGTTAAAGTGATCCCAACGATTAAAGCGGCATTATCCCTGGCTTTCCCTATCCATTCGCCCTTTTTTTCGTCGTATACGTAATCACTGGTTTCTTCTGCCTTTTCCGATGAACACTCCGGTAATATAAGCCAGAGAAGTAAATATATGAGTATTCCACTCCCCCAGGTTATCATTAAGACTATGAATATTATTCTTATCAGCGTTGGATCTACGTTTAGATATTCTGCGATCCCTCCACAAACTCCACCCAGTTTCCTATTTTTAACAGATCTACAGAGTTTTTTGTACATCGTTCACCTCCAAAATCTTTCTTATATCATCGAGTACCTTTCCGAAAGTATACTTATCTTCAAAACACAGCGTTATAATATTCCCTTTCCCTCCACCACGAAGGCCGAATCTTCTCTTCCAATCCATGGCAGCAGATAACATATCATATTCTGCTTCGTTTCCCTTACCCATTATTAAAGAAGGCTTTTCATCATCGATCTCCAGGAAAAAGACCGCATCACGTTTCTGAGCAAGTTCACCCGCTACATATCTACCCAGTTCTATATCTTCAAATCTTCTCAAAAGGTACCTATCATTTCCTTTTACAATGGCATCTGCATATACTTCATCGGCTATGTAGATCGCCAATTCTCTTTTCAATCGTTTTATCATTTTGAAATTCATTCTCAATTCTTCGTGTTCCTTTTCGATCTTCTCCAATACATCTTTTATCCCCACAGATAAAATATTTCCTATATCATACAATATGGAATTCTTCAGTTGATAATCTTTGAGGGCCCTATTGCCACATATAAAATACACCCTCGTATTTTTCCCTCTTACTTTTTCCCACTTCAATATCTTTATCAAACCTACTTCGGCGGTGTTTTTAACATGGGTCCCACCACAGAGACTCAGATCTACACCTGGGATCTCTACCACCCTTGCTCTTTCAGGTAGTTTATCAGGTATCTTCCTAAATGGTTTCAGCGATATCTTATTTCTATCTATGAAATACACCTTGATATCTTTCGCTTCGATTATATGCTCAAGGCATTTCCTTTCTACTTCTTCTGCCATTTCCTTTGTTAGGTATATCGTGTCTAGATCTATGGTAGAATATTCTTCACCCATATGAAAAGATATGGTACGGGCGTTGAAGTCATTTTGAAAGACTGCACTCAATATGTGTTGTCCGGTATGCTGTTGTGATATATCGAATCT
>WFSK01000158.1 GCA_015486095.1 Thermotogae bacterium | reverse complement strand
TCAGCCTTTTCACCTGTTATCCTCGTGTATGACTTCAAGACTCCTTTTGAGTCATCATCCCTTGCCTGCAGAACCATCGCACCGGCGCCATCACCGAAGAGTACACAGGTAGTCCTGTCCTGCCAATCCACTATCCTCGAAAGGGCTTCAGATGCTATTAGAAGGACTGTCTCGTATTCTTCTCCTTGGATAAAAGATGCGGCGATCTGAAGGCCGTAAACGAATCCCGTACATCCTGCCTGTATATCGAATCCCATTGCATCGGGAAGCCCCAGACCTCTTTGAACATATCCGGCAGTGGCGGGGAATAGGTTGTCGGGTGAATTAGTTGCGACGATCACGCAATCGACATCCTCAGGCGCAATTCCAGCATCTTCGAGTGCACTTTTCGCTGCCTTTATGGCCAGAGTGGAAGTGGTTTCGTCGTCATCGACTATTCGTCTTTCGTGTATGCCACTCCTCTCCACAATCCACTCATCAGAGGTATCTACCATCTTCTCCAGATCGAAGTTCGTCAGGACCTTTTTCGGTAAATAGCTACCAGTACCAATCACATGCGCTCTTTTCAACGTTGATCACCCCTTTTTGTTAACACCGAGCATCAATTCACCTTTGACTGCGATTTTGCCATCGACCTTAGCGGTTGCGGAGACCACAATGATACTCGAGTGGATATTCTTGACTTCTATCCTGTAATCGAGTCTATCACCTGGTCTCACCTGCTTTTTAAACCTTAGTTTGTCTATGCCAAGGAATAACGGAGTACCTTCTTCATCTTCTTTCATGAAGAGCAGACCGGCGGTTTGAGCCATACTCTCTACTATTAGTACCCCGGGCATGACAGGATAATGGGGGAAATGACCCATGAAGAATATCTCATCTATCGTTACATTTTTATACCCTTCTATCCATTTACCTTCTTCGTATCCGGTTATCCTATCTACCAACAAGAATGGATATCTGTGTGGGAGTATCTTCAATATGTCATCTATATCTTTCAACGTTCTTCACCTCCATCAATCTATAATTACTCCATAAGCTCCTGGTCCTAAATGTACGCCTATAACGGGATCGAGTGCTGTGATCCGTACATCTATACCTTCATCTTTCAGCTTATCTCTTAAAAGAGATGCATATTTTTCGTTGTTGGAATGAAGGATCATCGCCTTTCTCTCTCTATCACGTAAGGACTTCAGCGAAAGAGAAAAGATCTTCTCGAGTGCGGCGGAATTACCTCGAGCCTTATCGAAGAGATCTATGATTCCATCTTTCAAGGTGAGTATCGGCTTCATTCTGAAGGCACTTCCAAGAACTGCCTTTGCCCTTCCGATCCTTCCGCCCTTGTAAAGATACATCAGATCGCTAACGACAAAATAGATCTCTATGCTCGGAATCACCTTTACTTCCAGTTCCTTCACGATCTCATCCGCGGTTAATCCTTTCTTTCTCATCTCCACCGCATCTAAAACCACGAAGCCAAGTCCATAGGATGCCGAGCGAGAATCTATCACCCTTATATCTCCTCCGACCATAGATGCCGCTATATTAGCCGATCTTATAGTGCCACTCAACTCAGCAGATATGTGGATGGATAATATGACATCGTACTTCTTCGAAAGTTCTCTGTACACCTTTTCGAAATCCATAGGCGAAGGTTGAGAAGTCGTTGGGAGTATGACCGCTTTCTTCAAAGTCGAGTAGAATTCCTCTGGCACGAAGTCGACATCTCTTTTATATTCCTCCTTCAAATGTATGTACAGAGATACGGATTCTATCTCATTTTCTTCCAATATCTCCTTCGAAAGGTTACTCGTGCTGTCCGTAACTATCCCTATCTTTTCCATCATCCCTCTACCTTACCAGCCAGTATGGACACGTTGTGTCCGCCGAATCCGAAGGAATTACACAAGAAATTCTTTACGCTTGCCTTTCTCGCATCCTTCGGTACATAATCCAGATCACACTCATCACCGGGATTTTCCAGATTTATGGTAGGGTGTATTATCCCTCGTTCAAGCGCCAGGATAGAGGCGATCATTTCCACAGCACCAGCTGCACCCAAAAGATGCCCTATCATGGATTTAGTGGCATTAACGGGTATTTCATATGCCCTCTCTCCAAAGATCGCTTTTATAGCTCTCGTCTCGGCTACATCACCGGCGGGAGTTCCAGTGGCATGTGCGTTTATGTAATCCACATCCTTTGGGGTGAGATTGGCTCTTTCCATGGCTATCTTCATCGCCAGAGCAGCATAAGTACCGTTGGGCTCGGGAGCCACGAGATGATATGCATCCGTAGTGTCACCATAACCTTTGATCTCACAATAACACTTTGCTCCTCTTCTTATGGCATGTTCCAGTTCCTCCAGGATCAAGATCCCTCCTCCTTCTCCCATTACGAAGCCATCTCTGTCCCTATCGAACGGCCTGCTCGCCTTCTCCGGCTCGTCATTCCGGGTAGATAGTGCCTTCATGTTTCCGAAGGCAGCAATTGCTAGAGGCACGACAGAAGCCTCTGCTCCTCCAACTACAGCGACATCCAGCATGCCACTTCGAATGAGATCGTAACCACTCGCTATGGCATTGAGACTCGTGGCACAGGCAGATACCACACAAAAACTCGGGCCATGGATATGGTATCTCTCGGAGATCACAGCCGATGCCATATTCGGAATCATTCTGGGTATCATGTATGGACTTACATGTCTCCAACCGTTCTTAAATGCCTTTTCTAATTCAGCTTCGAGTGTCTCAACCCCCCCTATCCCGCTGCCTACTATGACACCGGCCTTCGCGTCCCTAAAATCTACATTGGAATCCTTTATTGCCTCATTTGCAGCAACCACAGCGAATTGAGTAAACCTATCGTACATCCTGATCTCCTTACGATTGAAATGATCACTCGGAACAAAATCACGGACTTCTGCCGCGATCTTCGACTTCATCTCCGATGTATCGAACTTCTCTATGAGTCTTACTCCGCTCTTCCCTTCTTCTAATGCCTTCCAAAAGTTCTCCTTTCCTATACCTATTGGGGATACTACTCCAATACCTGTTACGCATACTCTTCTCAATGATAAACACCTCCTCTGATTTATAGCAAAATTTATGCCAAAATAAAACCGCCCATGAATGGCAGTTTTACGAATACAGTATACACAAAAATTGGAATCAAATTCCAATTTTTGCAATACGAAATTCGGTAGGAGGGATATCTCGATGTGCATCGTTATGTAAGTGAAGAGTTGTTCGACCTCACTATTTCTCTTTTTCAGCAAATCGCTATCATTGTTGAGAGGCTGCTGTGAGTGTCCATATTATGAGTGTGTGATCTGTGAAGGGTGTTGCAAGGCATAGCGAAGTGAACGAAGACTTTTCGCTGGTGAATAACAGGATGTTATGAATGTGGCGGCGTTTACGGAGGAACGCTCGCCACTGACCAGCGGAAAGTCGAGTGAACGAGCGAGAAATGCCTGCACCATCCCTGAACAGATCACACATCATAATCCTGCAAAACCAACCGAATCAAACTTAGGGTACAC
>WFSK01000157.1 GCA_015486095.1 Thermotogae bacterium | reverse complement strand
TCCTATTATATAATTATTCGATAGATTGAACTCGGGGCAAAAATCTATGTGAAGCCTGGGAGGTAGAGAGTCATTAGAAAGATAGTAAAGAGAACCGTTATAGTTTTGATAACGATCTTCGTCATCCTGTATCTTCCATTCACTCAATACGGGCTAACGAAGTTGTTGGATGTGGAAGGAAAGATATCTCATGCAGAGGCTATCGTTGTGTTGGGAGGTGGTTTGAGACCCAACGGAGATATGGGAGTCAGTACGCGGGAAAGGATCGAGTATGGGATAGCACTCTTCAAGCAAGGTTTGGGGAATCATCTTATCCTCTCTGGAGGAAATGCAGTATCCGGTTGTACAGAGGCAGAGAAAATGTTCAGAGAAGCCTTAAAAGATGGTATTCCTCCCAAAATGATAATAAAAGAATCCAAATCTTCGAGTACCCATGAAAATGCCATATATACGAGAAAAATTCTTTTGCAATACGGTATAGACGGTAAGGTGATCCTGATAACGTCTCCATATCATATGAGAAGGGCTCTGTTGTGCTTTGAAAAAGAACACATCGATGTCATTCCTGCGCCCGTGAAAGATAGCGAGATCTACATCTACGGATTTTATCAAGATCTGAGGAACATGCATCTGCTTCTGCATGAATATTTAGCCCTCTTTTATTATTGGTTAAAAGGATACGTGTGATATAATCGAGAAGGGATGATTTCTTTGGAGTAGAAACTCATCAGGAGAAGGTATATGAAAAGAAAAGTTAAGGAGTGGAAATGGTTTTCTTTGATATTGATATTGCTCTTCGTGATGCAGGGATATCTACTCGTTGCGGAGACACACCTCGATCTGGCAAACGATTACGCGGCGAAGAGTGAGGAGTTCTTTCAAAAGGCTCTCTCAGAATACAATTTGGCTCTGGAAGAGCCCGGCGCCGATAAACTCGAGATATACTTTCTTATGGGCAAGCTTTATTACGAGCACGGCATGTTCGAAGAAGCCATCCAGAGGTTGCTGCCGGTCTACACGAAAGAAGGAAAAAATTTCGCCGTAGCGAAGATCTTAGCCCTCTCTTACTACAAGAACGGTGATTACACGGATGCCCTTACGATCTTCGAGAAAAACGAGAATTCGAGAGATGGTGAATTCCTGTATTTTTATGGAAAGACTTGTGAAAAATTGAATCTTTTCGATCGAGCGATCAAGATCTACAAAGGAATTGAGGAATTGAAATATAAAGAACTCGCTGAAAAACGTATCGATTACATCAATGCCAAAACGAGAGTTTTGACGGTGAACGATATCGCCGATCCGTATATCAGAAATCTGATAAAGAATGCCCCCGGACAGGCCGAATACCCGAATGCCGGAGCGATCGTCCTCTTAGATGAAGAGACATTCGAGATATTGACCGATTACACGGCTATAGAGAAACGTCATTTCCTGGTGAAGATCTTAAACGATCGAGGGAAAGAAAAATACGGTGAGATAAAACTGGGTTATGACTCCACTTATGAAAAAGTCAAAATAGAATACGCTCGCACGATAAGGCCAGACGGTGAGATCGTCTCTGTAGGTGCGAAACACATAAGAGACGTTTCCGAATATCCGGAGTATCCGCTCTACAGTAACGCACGTCTGAGGATCATCTCCATGCCCGAATTGACGAAGGGCTCTATAATCGAGTACGAGGCGAAAAAATATATCAATAAGTTGATCGATGGAAAAGAATTTTGTGAAAACTATCCGATTCAGGGTTTCGAGCCCATCCTTAACGAGAAGATGGATCTAATCGTTCCTGCCGGATACAAGGTAAACACGAGATCGTATGATCCCGGATATATTAAACTAGATTTGACCTTCACCCCTCGAATAGAGAAGTTAAAGGACTCAGTCAGATATACCTGGAAATTCAAGGATATCCCGGAGATCATAAGTGAACCATCTATGCCTCCTTATGTGGAGATCACACCTTATCTTGCCATCTCCTCCATCGAGAAATGGCAGGAGATCTACGACTGGTGGAAGGGCCTTATTACCGATAAATTGAAGACCGATGAGGCGATCGAAGAGAAGACCCAGGAGTTGATCGAGGGGAAGAACACTCAATTGGAAAAGGCGAGGGCGATTTACGATTGGGTCGCTTCGAAGATCAGATACGTGGGTGTGGAATACGGAGAAGCGGGATTTGAACCTCATCGTGCAACGGAGATATTCAAAAATAAATATGGAGATTGCAAAGATCAGGTAATGCTCTTGGTTTCGATGCTCAGATATGCTGGGATTCCTGCATATCCAGTCCTTATCGGAACTAAGGGAAGTTATCCTCTTGACGAGAATTTTCCTTCTCTCGTCTTCGATCATGCCATTTGTCTTGCCAAAGTAGGAGAAAGGTTTATTTTTTTAGATCCCACCGCTGAGACTACCTCCTTTGGCGATCTTCCAGGCGGAGATCAGGGTAGAAAGGCACTCGTCTTCTACGAAGATGGGTGGAAGATTCAGAAGACCCCTTTATTTGAGCCTCAACATACGAGAGCCTTGATAGATATGACGATCGATATCCATGAAGATGAGACGATCTCAGGGACGAGGTGCGTTCATACCTTTGGAGAATACGATCAGGGCGAAAGATATTGGTTGAAGTATACAAAACCTGCTCTCGTTAAAGAGACGCTCAAATCGATAATAAATA
>WFSK01000156.1 GCA_015486095.1 Thermotogae bacterium | reverse complement strand
GGATTATAAGAGGTCTTCAAAAGTCTCTCCAGTTTATCTGAGTCTACGTTGTAGGTCTTCGGATCGATGTCGATGAAGACAGGTTTTGCGTAGAGCCTCACGATACTTCCCGCCGTGGCAAAGAACGTAAAGGGAGTTGTCAATACCTCATCCTCTGGTCCAATTCCTATGGCCATGAGGGAGATGAGCAGGGCATCTGTTCCAGATGCGACTCCTATTCCGTGTTTTACTCCAACGAATTTTGCGATGTCTTCCTCCAGTTTCTTCACGTTGTCACCCAGGATAAACCGACCACTTTTTAGCACCGATAATATGGCGTTATCTATCTCATCCTTTATACCGAGATATTGTTCCACGAGATCTAATTGGGGTATATTCACTTCTCTTCACCCTCTTCCTGATTTTCCAAGAGCTGCTCTTTGGGTACGTCTTTAAAGAACCTCGCAGGTGAACCGAGAACGATCTTTCTGCTCTGTACATCTTTCGTGACGACGGAACCTGCCGCTACAACACCTTCTTCTTCTATCACCTTTCCGGGCAGGATCGTCGAATTGGCTCCGATCCTTCCCCCTCTCTTCACAGTAACTCCCTTGAAGTATTTGAAGCGCTCCTTACCCCTTGCCATATAATTATCGTTCGTAGTCGTAACCATAGGGGCTATGAACACCCAATCCTCCAATTCGGAATAGGCAGTAATATACGCATCCGTCTCCAGCTTGCAGTGAGAACCGATCCTGGTATGATTCTCAACGGCAACTCCTCTTCCAACGATCGTAAAATCACCTATCACCACATCCTCTCTTATGGTAGCGAGGTCGGCTACGAGTACCTTCTCTCCTACCTTGGCTCCCCTATAAATGATCACACAGGCTCCAATAAGAGAGTTATCGCCGATCTCCACAGGGGGAAGCCCATCACTCGGAGGCAATGCACTTGCAGGAGACCTCATGGGGAGCTTACCTATTACGCTGTTGTCGTCTATCAAGACGTTCTTCCCTATCTTCGTGCCTTTGTGGATGACCACGTTGTGTCCTATGTAGCAATTCTCACCTACGAAGACATCATCTTCTATGACGACGTTTTCGCCTATGAACTTTGGCTCTTTCACCACACTCTTTTTGCTAATGCTCATACTCGAACCTCCCGATCAAAGGTAATTTCCATCACGAATTATTATGCGAATTTACGTTATACTCATTCCGCTCTAAAGAGCAGATCATATGCCTTCGGCATCTATCTCGATCTCTCTATCTTCGATTATCGCCTTCTTCATTGCCTCGGCGACCAACGAAGAATGTAAGACATTCCTCGCATCTATCGGTGAATCTCTATGTCCTTTGAGCACCCTTGCTACCTCTTCGTACACGAGCTTATGACCCTTACCCGATAAGGTTGGATTCTTATCGAATGCGAACATTTCCTCCGAATCCTGTAAAAACGGTGGAAAATGATTCAGTCTCTCGAATTCACCATGCCCTACGATCAACTTCTCTTTCTCACCGAAGATCTCTATCACATCACCCATATTCTTCTCATTCACACCGATCGTGAGCTCGAACGAGCCGATCCCTCTGTTTTCTGTTTTATAGACCCCCACAACGGTATCCTCGGTCTCTATCCTGTGGGTGAATATCCCACCGTATGCGAAGATAGTCTTCACGGGTCCCACGAAGTAATCGATCAGATCGATATCATGGATCGCTTGATTGAAGATGAGTCCTCCATCCATCGACTCCGTACCCCGCCAGGAATTATCGAAATACGCATCGGGTCTATTCCACTTCAGTTCTAAATGGGATAGGAATACCTTACCAAACTTTCCATTCTCTATCGCTCTTTTTATCTCCCGATAGAGCGGAGTAAGCCTCTTCTGCAGTACCACACCAGCAAATAGATGTTTGTTTTCCGCTATTCGAACGAGCTCCTTCGTATCCTCGACTTTCAGGGTGAAGGGCTTTTCCATTAGCAGATTGAAACCCTTATTCAAGACTGCCTTCCCCGTGGAATAATGCAAACCGTTCGGCAAGGTTACGGATACGAGATCCAGCTCCTCCCCGGCAAGCATATCTCTGTAGTCTTTATAAACTGCTTCTATTCCATACTCTTTTGCCAGAGCCTCTGCCCGCTCGATGGCGATATCGCCGATCGAGACCACTCTGTAGGTATCACTGAGTTCGTTTAAGGCATTGAGATGTGCTCTTGCAATGCGTCCTGCACCGATTATTCCCACACCGATCATTCACCATTCCTCCTTTGTCTTACTGGTGACTCGAACGTTTTTATAAAAGATATGCCTCATACAATCACTTATCACTCCCTGCGGCTTCTGAAGAGGCAATTCGTTCCATTATATTGTTGCAGAGTTCCAGGGCTTCTGAGGCGTTCCTGGCATATCCATCGCAGCCGAACTCCTCGGATAGTGAACGGCTCATCGATGCTCCCCCTGCTATAACGATCACCTTGATGTGCTGTTCCTTAATGCTCTTTGAAACCTCTTCCACCTTTCCTACTGTGGTGGTCATCATCGCAGATAAACCCACTATATCGGGTTTATGGACCTTAACAGCGTTCACGATCTCTTCAGTCGGTACATCCTTTCCGATATCTATCACTTCGTATCCACCACTCTTCAACACCGTACCCACGATCTTCTTGCCTATGTCGTGTATATCACCTTCGACGGTTGCAAGCAAGACTCTGCCTTTATATGCCCTCTTTTCAGGGGTCAATGAGTTCAAGTAATCGAAGACAGGTTGCGATGTCTCTGAGGCGAGCAGCAGATGAGGAAGATAAATGGCTCCGTTAGAATACAGATCTCCTATCTCTTCCATCGCTTTACCCAGTATTTCCTGGCTGATCGTTAAGGGATCGTATTCCTTCAACTTCTCATCTACAAGCCTTTTGAGTTCTTCAGTATCTCCCTTTAACAGGACTTCCACTAACGGATCATCGTATTTGCCGATCGTGCTCCGATCTTCCAATCCCTCTCCTCTCAGATACAGGGCTCCTTTTAAGCTGTTCATGACGAAGGTATCCTTCGAATTCATTATCGCCGATGTGAGTCCCACACCGATCGCCTGAGATAGAAATGCCCCGTTGATCACTGATCTATCTGGCAATCCAAAACTCAGGTTCGATAGACCCATCGTCGTCTTTATTCCATGCCCGGAGAGCAACTTTATCGTTTCTAAGGTAATAGCTGGGTCGTTCTTGGCTCCCAAAGAGAGCACCAGGGGATCTGCGAATATCCTATCCCTTGAAATACCGTTGTCTTCGAGATATCTTACCCCTTCGAGGATCTTATCTACCCTTCCTCTGGAAGACTTCGGTATATCTTTTCCCATAGCGAGTAAGACGAGCATGCCACCGTACCTTTTGAGAAGTTCTATCTTTCTCTCCAGACTCTTGGGTGTAACCCTCGCGGAATTGATCAGGGCTCTGCCTGGATATTCTCTCAAGGCGACCTCAAGATGTCTATTCATCTGGATGTCAAGGGATAATGGTATACTCGATATCCTATCCAGCTCCCTTATCACCTTTCTGAAGTGCCCTTCGTTCAACAACCTCTCTATACCGAGATTGATATCTATTGCCATAGAACCTTCTTTCTCCTGTTCCTTTGCCAAATTCGATATCCGTGTGAAGTCTCCCTCAACGATCTCATTCTGAAATCTCTTCTTCGAAGCTGGATTTATCCTCTCTCCGATTATCACGAAGGTATTCGTTGGCTTGTAGATCGTTCTCGAGGCGAGTGCCTGTACGAACTTGGTATCTCTCCCCACCGGTCTTCTATTCCCGATCATCTTTCTCAAGACCCTGATGTGTTCGGGAGAGGTACCGCAGCAACCACCTATTATATTCACCCCAACATCCACGTAATCTTCCGCGTAAACGGCAAAACTCTCGGGATCCATCTTGTAATACAATCTGTTACCGCTGTAGATGGGTTTTCCCGCGTTGGGTTCGACGGAAAGTGGCTTCGTAGACGTCTCCGAAAGCTCTCTAAAAACCTTCAACATCCTGTCAGGTCCAAGGGTGCAATTGATGCCTACCACATCACAATCCAAATCCTCGAAGACGGTGGCAAATATCTTCACAGAGGTACCTGTGACGGAGAGAGAATTTTCCTCAAAGGTCATATGAGCGATCAGAGGAAGATCGGATGTTACAGCCCTTATCCCCAAAACCGCTGCCTTCAGTTCCTTTATATCCGAGATGGTTTCGACTATGAAACCATCTACACCACTGTTGTAAAGGACCTCTGCTTGCCTTTTATATGCGTTCACGGCATCTTCGAAATCGATCGGCCCCATGGGTTTGAGAAATTTTCCGGTAGAAGAGATATCACCGAAGATCAAGGCCCTCCCTTTCGAGGCCTGTCGAGCTATCTCAACACCCTTCGCATTTATCTCTTCAAAATATTCCAGGACTCCAAGGGATTCGAGTTTTATAGGATTCGCATTGAAGGTATTGGTTAGCAGCATATCCGCTCCCGCTTCGACATACTCCTTCTGGAGTTTTAAAACGACCTCGGGATGAGCAATGTTGAGCTATCGCCTACGAGATCTCCGTAACCCCTCTTGAAGAACTCCGTTCCGTATGCACCATCGAGCAATAAGATCCTATTCTTCAGTATCTCTAAGAATTCTCCTCTCTTCATCTCAACCCCACCCGTTTTATTATCTCTATCGCTGATTCAGCCTTGTTCATGGTGTAAAGATGGATGCCCTTCACTCCATTACTCAAGAGATCGTCGATCTGCTCCACCGCATATTCTATACCCGCTTTACGCATGCCGTCATCGTCTTCAGCGAATTCATCCAGCAATTTTCTCAACTCATTCGGAACGGTTGCCCCCGAGAGGGCTACCATCTTTTCGATCTGCTTCGCCCTCAATACGGGCATGATTCCGGGTATAATCGGTTTATCGATCCCGGCATTCATCACCTTATCCAGGAACCTGTAGTACACTCGATTGTCGAAGAACAATTGAGTGATGAAGAATTCTGCACCTGCATCAGCCTTCTGCTTGAGATATTCGACTGTCTTATCGACATCCTTACACTCAACATGCCCCTCGGGATAGGTTGCGGCTCCTATACAGAATCTTCCATCTGAATTTATGAATTCGATCAGGTCTCTGGCATATTTGAAATCCTTCCACAAACTCCTTCTATTGGCAATATCTTTGTCTACATCTCCTCTCAGAGCAAGTATATTCCTTATACCCGCGAAATAAAAATCATCCAATATCCCTGGAATATCTTCCTTACCATACCCCACTGCCGTCAGATGGGCAAGCGGGACGAGGGCATTCTTATGGATGAATTCGGATATCTTTATCGCCCTACTCTGGTTTCTTCCATAGGTCTTGTACGTTACGCTTATGAAATCCGGTTTTAGTTCCGAGAGTTTCTCTATCGTACCAAATATCATATCGAGGGCACTTTTCTCCGTCCCTTTCGGAGGAAATACCTCAAAAGATAAAGTGGTTCTCTTCGATCGCAATATATCTGATATCAGCATATCCATAAAACCTCAAATGACGTTATAAGAAGTATACTACATACCTTTGATCTCATAAAAGTCTTTAAACTGAGTTCGGGATCACACATCGCGATCGTACCATCCTATTAAACAAGTTGTGCTCTTTCTCGGTCTCAATATCCCCGTCTTGCGATCGCTCACCACTTCGACGACACCCAGTAGATCGAGGATATCGAAATTCACCCTTATATCCACATCACCGTAGCCCGGAGAAAATCTCATCGTTCCCTTTCCATTCCTGGCTCGCAGTTTGGCATCGAATCTCTCGTTCAGGGCTTCAACTGCCTCAGAACCCCATGCATCCAACAGATTTGCTTTGAGTACTTTGCCCTCTTCGAACAATCTTTCGATCTCTTCATCGATCTCATACCCCAGAGTGGAGACGAATATCGTTATTCTCTTCGTGCCTTCGAAGATCCCAGGTATGACCTGCTCCGGTACCTCATCTATGCGAAAGGTTTTGTAAAATAATTTGGGCCTCGCTATCCTCAACCCGTGCAGGTAGATAGAGTTTATGTTCTCTTTCATCACATCATCCATCTCTATTTGCCGCCCTTTGAACCCAGCCCTGTATAAAAACAGCTTTTTCGAGGGCATGATATCGGATTTTTCTGGTATAAAAACTTCACTCTTCATTTACCTCGCCTCAATCTATTCATAACGGCCTTTAACCTAAACGTCTTGAATACGCTCGATATGAGTAAGTATATCCCTACCGCACACAATACCTGTACAGTGGTGATCAATAGCCTCGTTCCCAGATAATATCTCATAATATATATAGAAACCAGTGTTATCGACGATGCCAGTAAAGTTAGCGTTATGTATTTCACATCTATCAGATTCAATTTTACACCCTTCTTCCTCAAACCGAAATAGGCGAGGGTAAAGAATATCATCGCGTTTATGGATGTGGATAGAGCGAGTCCATTCTGTTTCATCGGACCGATGAGTAGGAAGTTGAAAAGGATATTTCCGCCTATAGCAAAGACCGCATATATAACGGGATGTTTCGTGTCCTTCATCGAATAATATATTCTTACCAATATCACGTTGACAGAAACGAAGAATATCCCTATAGAATAAAAGATGACTGCAGAAGAAGTCATTGCCGTGGAATGAGCCGTAAATGCGCCTCTCTGAAATAGCACTCTTACCACCCAGGAGGAAAACGGTATTAAAGAAAGGGTTACGGGGATCATCACGAAGGCGAGTAAAGATGTTGCTCTTCTCACGGTATTAGAGAGTGAATTTTGATCTCCTTTCGCTATCGCAGCCGCTATGGAAGGATACACCGCACTGTACACGGATGCACCGAAGAGGCTGATCGGAATACTCCTTATCCTCACCGCATAGTTCAGGGCGGAAATGCTACCCGTAGGCAGACCTGAGGCGAATATCCGGTCTATGGCGATGTTTATCATGGCAACCGTACTGCTTATCATCAGCGGCAATATCAGCATGATGGATTCCCTAACGCCGGGATGATGCCAATCTACGTTTCTGGGCTTCACGAAGTTCTTCGACATCAACAAGAGTCCTGTCATTATGCTCCCAAGCCCGAAGATGTAACCCAAAACGTATGCCATTATGCCGAGACTGCCGTTCAGAGTTACGAGAAAGGTTATGACTATTATGTTCGATGACAGACTCATTACAGAATAAGAGAAGAAACGCTTTCGAGCCTGGAGTAAACCGTTCAGAAGGGTTATCATGCCGTTGAAGACGGCAGTTATGGATATCATCCTCAAAAAGAAAGCTGCTTTTGCCAACTTTTCCTTGGAGAATCCAGGGACGAAGACCTTCATCACCTGTGGTGCGAATATCGCGGCTATCGTGGAGAATATTAGTAATATTATCGCGATCGAGTATATCATCGTGGTCGCATATCTGCGAGCATATTCTTCATTTTCTTCTTCTCTATACCTGATGAACAAGGGAATGAAGATGGTGGCAAGTGAACCTGCGAAGATACCCGATATCAAGCCCGGAGGTGTCTGAGAGGCGATGAACGCATCTAAGTTTGCACTCGTCCCGTAGAACATCGCCACGAAGATATCTCTGACGAAACCCAGTATCTTGCTCAGAAAGGTGAAGATCGTTAGAACGGCAACTGCCTGAGATACCGTCTGGGTACTACGTAGCAATCTATATATCTTAGCCTTCAAACCCAATACCAACACTCCTCACTGCTACGTCGTTACCACATCAGCTTTCTGGAGCTGCTTTACCGTCTCATAGGGTGATTCTGAACCGAACACCGTGGCTCCAGATACCAGTATCGTCGCCCCACTTCTCACGATATCTGCCGCATTCTTCAACGTCACACCACCATCCACCTCTATATCCGTATCCTTTGGAACGATGGCCCGCAGTTTTCTTATCTTATCCAGAGAGGTGGGGATGAATTTTTGATACGAAAATCCAGGATTAACACTCATCACGAGTATGCCATCCACAAAATTCACTATCTCTTCCAAGGCGGAGATGGGGGTATGAGGGTTTATGGCAACGAACGCCTTAGATCCAAGGGTTTTTATGGAGGTTACGGCTCTATGCAGATGAGTACAGGCTTCGTAATGGACGGTTAATACCTCCGCACCCGCATCCACGAATTCCTTTATATACGGCATCGGGTCTACTATCATGAGGTGGACATCTATGGGAATAGAAGTGCTCTTTCGAATTGCTTCTACAATTGGAATACCGAAGGTGATGTTGGGGACGAATCTTCCATCCATCACATCCACGTGGATGTAATCCGCATTTTCGATCCTTTGAAGCTCCTCTTTCAATCTCGATAGGTCTGCCGCCAAAATGGAAGGAGAAACCTTAACGCTCATTTCGAGTACCCCTTTCTATTCTTTCCAACAGTTTCAGGTAATTTTCATATCTCGATCTCATTATTTTTCCCTCTTTCACAGCCTTTTTTACCCCGCATCTCATCTCATTCCGGTGAAGGCAATCATCGAAAAAGCACTTCTTGGAATGATCATGGAACTCCTTAAAATATCTTTGTAATCTTTTGAAGGGTATGTGATCCACGGATAAGGAGACGAAACCAGGGGTATCTACCACGAAACCATCGTAAGGAAGGGAAAGCAATGTGGAAGTCGTAGTCGTGTGTTTCCCTCGCCCATCTTTTGATACCTCGTTGACTTTTAACTCCAAAGCGGGGGATATTGCATTCAAGAGACTGCTCTTCCCTACACCCGATACACCTGCAAAGACCGACACCTTATCTTTTAAGACTTCCTCTAATCTCCATAGATTTTCTCCAGTCAGTGCACTTACCATCACAGTCCTGTAGAGTGTGTTATAACCATCTACCGTTTTCTCCATCCTTTTTCTCTCTTCCTGAGTTAACAGGTCAGATTTGTTGAACACTACTACTATGTCAAGGCCTGCTTCTTCCACAAGAACTATATATGTATCTAAGGTTAAGAGATCGAGCTGAGGTTTCTTGAAGGATGTTACGATAACGGCTTGATCTACGTTTGCCACCTTCGGTCGCATCAAGAAATTTTGCCTCGGAAGTATGTTTTCCACCACACCCCCTCCGAACCCATCTCTCGTAAACTCACACATATCTCCAACATAGGGAAAGATACCCTGAAGTTTAAACCTACCCCTCAATCTGCAGGGTATCTTTTCACCTCTTTGAGTTTGAACTACGACTGCATTCGAATGCTGATTTACTATCCTTCCTACTTCCCTTACCATGTGAATTCGTGAGCCCTCGCCATTTGAATCAATCTACTTCCCTGAAACACATAGGCAGAAAACGGGGAATTGCCGATCAGGATCATCGCAGTATAGGAATTCCCACTATCCTTGAGGGTATATTCTTCACTTATTCCGCTCTCTTCTACCTTATCTACAGTAAGTGGACCCAGGAGAAAATCCTCTTTTGGCAGGAAGAGATATATCTTGTAAAAACGCAGTCTGGAGTTGATGTACAGATTCAAAGTGTCTCCTTCTTCAAGAACTCTTCCCGGTTTCGGCTTTTGGGCATATATCTCTCCTCTTCCAATGGCTATAGAGAAGCCGTTATGTACTACAACGGGAGTTTTTACATTCAGAGAATCCAGATAATCTTTTACCTCCTTCGGGGTTAAACCTCGAAAGTTGGGTACGATGAACTTCTTTTTCTTTCTACCAAGGCTTACGAGAAGAGATATTCTTCCATTCCAACCTTTACCAACTATTTTACTATTCATAGGAGAGGAAGCGATGACAAAATTCTTTTCCACAGCATCGTTGTAGGCATACGCTATATCTCCCACCTCTGCTCCTGCCGCTATGACCTTTTGCTTCGCCTCCGCTAAGAGCATGTTCCTAACGTCTGGTATTTTCACTGTGGGAACACCGTCACTGATCAATACCCAGATACTCCTTCCCCTTTTTATCGGTTGCTCTGGATCGGGGTACTGCCATACGATTTCGCCTTTTGTATAATTGATACTCTTAACCTTTCCCTTAGTGCTCAAATTCAATCCCAATTCAGATACTTCTTTCTTCGCTTCCCGATACGAATGACCTACAAGAGCAGGTGTTTGGGTTATCTTACCCGAACTGTACAATATTATGCCAACGAACACAATCGAAACTACCATTATGAGATTCAAGAAGAAGTAGAGGAACCAGCGCATCTTTTGGAATTCCCTGCACCGAGATGCAGATCGGATATCTTGATAGGCTCATCGTGAGCGAGTATTATCCAATCACATCTATTCGCTATCCCTTTTACGATCTCCGCTACTCTGTCCGTTCTGTAACCCTTCAATATATCGTAAAATGCGATCTTCGTGTAGCATATATCCCCGAGTACACCCACTCTACCCATGTTTTCCGTATCGAGCACCAGCGATATGTGTTCACGCGCGTGATAAGGTGTATGAATAACCTCTATCTTTCCGAAGAGACGATCGCCATCCTTAACAGTCTTTACAACCTTCCAACTCTTAATTACCTTCTCATAAGCTATGCCCACGATCTTACCGAAATTGGAATAATTCTTACTCGCGTACGCCTCATGGACATATATTTCGGCATTGGGAAAATAGATAGAATTGATGATGTGATCTAGGTGAACGTGTGTTAAGATTATGAATTCTATCGATGAAATATCCAGATTTCTTCTTTCGAATTCGGCATCCAATGCCTCTAACTGTATCGTGTTGCCTGTATCTATCAGGCCTTTTCTTCCATCATCAAGGGTAAGCAAAGAAACGGTGCTAAACGGATGTCTTAATTTACCTGGGAATCCTATCAATCCACCACCGACGAGGATCTCCAACTCCATACATTTTCACCTACCTAAGAAGACGAGTGTCAGTATACCGATCGCCCAACAGTAATAGGAAAAGTAAGACAATTTTCTCTTCAGAGCAAGGTAAAGCAAGGATTTAACAGCGATGTAACCGAATACAGCTGAAAATACAAAAGCGATCACATCCACCGATGTTATATCTCTCGATATCGCACTTATCTTCGTTAATGAAGCCCCAAATATTATCGGAATAGATAGGAGAAAACTGAAACGCGCACTCTCTTCTCTTACATATCCCTGACTCAAACCCGCGCTTATCGTCATGCCACTCCTCGATATCCCTGGGAATATAGCCAGAGCCTGTGCGACACCTATCCATAAAGCAGATTTCGTATTCATCTTTTCAAGCCTTTTCGTCGATCTTACCCGATCTGCAAGAAACAGGACGGTACCGGTTATGAGGAATGCGATACCAACAAAGACCATCTCTCCAAAGGCTTCACCCACGATCTCTTCTAGCAGGACACCGACTACGGCAGCAGGTATTGTTCCCACGATGATCAACAGACTGAGTCTAAACATCTCAAAATCTTTATAAGTCTTCGAAAAGCCGTCTTTGAACGATAGGTATAACCCTTTGAAAAAGCTCAGTATCAGAGCTATTACATCCTTCCAGAGGGCTACTACCACGGCCAAGAGAGTTGCCAGATGGAGAAGAATGATGAAGTTTAGAGAGGGTGTCAAACCCATGAGTTTCTCCGTAACCGCGAGATGGCCGGAACTGCTTATCGGGAGGAATTCCGACAGCCCTTGCACGATGCCCAAAACGATCCCCTGGATCATATTCATAACTGAAAATCCTCCAGAACTTCTTCGTAATCTATCTCATTCGCCTTCATTATCTTGGCCACCTCTTCTACGGAGTTCCCTGAAACCCTTATCGTTACCGTTCGCTTCTTTTCAGAACTCTTGTAGGTCAATACAGATATAACGTTGAGACTATGGGCACTTAGTATATCAAGGATTTTCTTTAATTCACCTGGTTTATCCTCTAAATTCAACGTTATCCTCACACCGTGTTCTTCAATTCCAGATAGTTCGAGCAGAGCATTGAGGATCTCGAAATCCGTAATAACTCCTATGACCTTTTCATCATCATTCACGACAGGTAAAATTGGTATATGGTTATCCATCATCAGCATCGCTACTTCCTCCAAATAATCGTTTTCCATAGC
>WFSK01000155.1 GCA_015486095.1 Thermotogae bacterium | reverse complement strand
GTATAGGTAAGTCCCATTGTTATTCCAAAAATAGAAGAAAGAGAAATTTTTATTTTTCCTGCCTTCTTTCCTACATGGACAAAACGAAGTAACACTCTGAAAGAATCTGAAAGAACCGTATGATACTTGAGCAACGTCTTCGTTTACATCAGATGATGCATATCTCGATATGCCTCCTGCCAACGTTATCTTTTCAGAAAGACCCTGGTTTCATGAGGTTTCACAGTGAGATTGGAGATCGATATAGAAGACTTCCAATTACCATCTATTGAGAATTCATCGTAGCTGCCTGGCTCTAATTCAAATCCAACGGCTTTATCCGAAAGATTGAGGAAACCAAAAAATTCCCTGGCGTTTAGTTCCCCATCGAACGTGTAGACTCCTTCTTTTACCTTGGAGACTCTTCTGATAACCGGCGTTTTCATCTCAGCAATGTATTTCAGAGTGTTTATTTCCTCTTCTCCAAGTGTCTTCAATCTGTCACTGAAGAGTATGAAATTCCCAAAAAAGGCATTTATCGTGGCCAACGTCCTGCGTTCGATCTCCGTTAGATCCGTTTCATCCTTCCTCAACATGATCACATCGGGATCGTTTAAAAATGCCGTGCCATTCATAAACCATCTGACAACGGTATTCTTGATGGAATCAGAAGTAGCAGGACCAGAACGGAGATTCAGCAGTTTGAGTATGAGTCCCTTAGCCTTCCATTGGGGAGCAACATCTTGCCCAACTCTGCAGGCATCGAATATCCCTATACCGGGGATCAATGGTGCACCACACCCGAGGATCAATCTATCACCTGCTATTTCTCTGATCAACTCTATCGCCTCTTGATAGGCCCTTGCTCTCGAGTAGCTGCTGTTCGACCACTTACCTTGAAGGGCGGCTGCATAGATGAAATCTATCTTTACCATATCGTATCCCCATTCATCGAATATGGTCGAAAATACTCTCCTTATATATTCTCTCACTTCATGGTGGGTTAGATCAAGGGCATAGAACGGACCACTCCATAAGGAATTATGTCCTGCGATCACCATTCTATTTTTCTTTCCTTCCCGCAAAAGCCAGGTAGGATGCTCGGATACGATCCTGGATGTCTTTTCGACCACGAACGGTGCTATCCATATGCCACTCTTGTATCCTCTACTCTTTATCTTATCTGCCAGGAATTTCATTCCATGAGGGAATCGTTCGTTAGTCTCGAGCCAATCTCCAACTGCCCTTTCGTAACCGTCATCTATCTGAACGTAATCTAAGGGCAATCCCCTCTTTTCGATCTCGTCAAGATTCTCCAATATGTCGTCTTCCGATACGTTTCGATAGTAATAGTACCAGCTCATCCAACCCATTATCCTGCCTTTGCTCTCGTACTTGCGAGGGGATGTCTTCATCTTGGATACGTATCTCGAAAACAATTCCTTCAGATCTTCACCGTATCCTATGAAGATCTTTGCCAACGTATCGTTTATCTCTATGGGCATACTCGATAGGTCTCGCTCTATCGTTAGTTCATTGCCTCTGAGATATATCCTCGTTAATCCGTTGCGCTCTTCCAAAGAACCTATCAAAAGATAGCTCCCAGAAGATTCGAGATATGTGAAGGAATGACTGTGTAGTTCCCCTTTCTTGTACGTCACATAAGGGTCATCTGAAATGATTCGAGCGATCGAAGACTTCGCAGGTTTATCACGATAATCGCGATCCAGGATATCCGAAAAAGACCACGATTGATAACCGTTCTTGAAAAATCGAAACCTTTCAGAACACCTGATATCACATACGAAGGGTTGGCATACCAGTATGCCTTCTGGTTCTCTCAACCTCGATTTCAATTCGAAGATGCCATCTTTT
Source organism: Thermotogae bacterium (assembly GCA_015486095.1). Classification (GTDB taxonomy): domain Bacteria; phylum Thermotogota; class Thermotogae; order B3-G13; family B3-G13; genus B3-G13. The sequence continues at coordinate 1,395 of WFSK01000155.1, read as the reverse complement.
ATATCCGTCTCTTTTATTACATTTTCCTGAATCTTCTTATCCGCGCCCCTCACGAAATATCTCATATTCGATATCTCGAATTTTCCCAGTTTCAACGGATATCACCCACTACCTGTTTTATGAGTCTTGGAGACTCCGCCTTTCTCTTCCCTATCTTAAAGGCCTTCGATAACGTCTCCATCGCGCTCGATAACCTGGTGTTATCATTGTAATGAATTCGGACTATCGTTTCATTCTTTCTTACCCCATCTCCAATGGATTTGAAAAGATCGAGTCCTACCGATAGATCTATCTCATCTCCTTTTTTCTCTCTCCCTGCTCCTAACATCATGGATGCTCTCCCTACGGATTCGGTGTCGATCTCCTCTATCCATCCGTCTTCTTCTGCCACTACATCTTCCGTGTATTTCGCAAATGGAAGCACTTCTTCTGGTTTGTCCACCACATCGGCTTTGCCTCCCTGAACTCTTACCATGGCTCCGAACTTCTCGAGTGCCGTACCTTTTGCAATGCTATCCTCGAGCATTCGTCTTCCCTCATCTATTTTGTCAACTACACCACCGATCTGGAGCATAACGGCTCCGAGTTCCACAGACCATGTGAGCAATCTTCCCTTCCGCTTACCCTGCAGCGTTTGTATCGCTTCCAGAACTTCCAACGAATTGCCGACACGCATACCGAGTGGTTGATTCATATCGGTTACAAGGGCCACGGTTTCCCTGCCATATCTCTTTCCGATATCTACCATCGCCTCTGCGAGGATTACTGCATCCGACTCACTCTTCATAAATGCACCGTTACCCGTTTTAACATCCAATACTATTCCTTCTGCACCGGATGCGATCTTCTTACTCATTATACTCGATGCTATCAGCGATATCTCATCTATGGTTGCCGTAACATCTCGCAGGGCATAGAGTTTCTTGTCTGCAGGAGCGAGATTACCCGTTTGACCTACTATAACGATCCCACTTTCATTTACAGCCTTCAATACCTCTTCTTTAGAAAGGCTGGTTCTGAAACCCGGGATGGATTCCAACTTATCAATAGTCCCTCCGGTATGTCCTAAACCTCTTCCAGACATCTTCACTACGTTCAATCCGCAGGCTGCAACCATGGGGCAAACTACGAGAGAAGTCGTGTCTGCCACTCCTCCACTCGAATGTTTATCCACCCGCTTTCCAGGAAAATCCTCCATGGTAACGATATCCCCAGATTCCGCCATGCATTTGGTCAACCAAAATCTCTCTGTCGGTGTCATATGTCTGAAGAATACGGCCATCAGGAAGGCTGCCATCTGATAATCCGGTATCTTACCATCGACATAACCTTGCACTATGAATCTTATTTCCTCTTCCGAAAGTTCGAGACCATCGCGCTTTTTCTTTATGATAT
>WFSK01000154.1 GCA_015486095.1 Thermotogae bacterium | reverse complement strand
GCATACAGGTGAACATATAGAACATCGGATTGCTTGTAAAGATGGTTCGAGAACGCAGCCTCAAATCCGCCTTTGCTGAGATGGCATATAGAGAAGGTATTGAACTTTGATACAGGAAAAGAAAAGGATACTGAACGAGAATCTTACCGATTTCGAAAGAGCTATGGAGTGGTTAAAAACTTCATTAGTTAGATCTATCTAGAATTCATGTGATGGAGAAGTGATCTATGGATGGCATATTTCTGTCCAAACTCATCCCTTTGCTCCGGGACCATATAATTGGCAGACGCCTTATACGTGTGAGGCAGATATCGAGAACGAAGTTTTCTTTCGAATTCGGTAAAGGAAAAGTGTTGATAGTATCGATACATCCCATGTTTTACAGGGTATCATTGGAATCTCTTCCACGAGCCGCTGGACACATCCTGACCCCACTCATCATGAAATTGAGGAAATGCGTACAGGGTGGGTTTATCAGAGATATCTCCCATGTTCCCTATGAACGTACGATATTCTTCCACATCGAGAATACAGATGAAGTTGGGAACGAGGTGAATTACAAGTTGGCAGTCGAACTCATGGGGCAATTCAGCAACTTGATACTGCTGGATACGGAGGACGTCATCTTATCCGCCGCACGCCAGAAGAAGACGAGATATAGGGAGATCATGCCTGGTGTGGGTTACGTCGTCTTCGGAGGCAATAGACTTCTACCAGATGCCGTGAAGGCTGCCAATCTGAAGGAGATCATATCTAATTCCACGAATACCATAAAGGCACTGACGTCGAGGATCTCTGGTATATCCAAGATATCTGCTCAAGAGATAATCTATAGGGCGGGATTGATATCCAAATTACCTTCCGTAACGGAAGAAGAGGCAAACGCTCTTCAAAATGCCTTGATGAATTATCTGGAGGAATGCAGGGATTCGAAATGCGTGTACCTCTACAGAGATGAAAGGGATAATCCCGTAACGATCTCCTTCTGCGAATTGCATCACCTCACAGCGCGATACGAGGTATTTAGAGATGTGTTTGAGGGCATAGAACGGTATTTTCAGACCAAAGAATCCATAGATGAATTCATGCGTGTAAAGGAAAGAGTTTTATCTTCCTTGAGAAAAGAATTCGAGGATACGGAGGATACACTTTATAAAGTCGAAGGAGACCTGAGACGAGGTGAGGATTACGGGAGATATAAGTTATACGGTGATCTGCTATCCATGCATTACGGGGAGATCGAAAAGGGTACCAAAGAAGTAACTCTGTCGGATTACGAAGGTAATCGGGTTACCATACCACTCGATCCTGCGTTGAACCTCGCTCAGAACGTAAGCAGATACTATGAGAGATATAAGAGGATGAAGAGGAAGATGGAATTCTTGAAAGAGAGGATAACGTCTTTGAAAGGACATCTAAACGATGTAGAAAAGAGATTGAAGGAGGCAGAAGCCTGTGAAGATATCGACAAATTGAGAGAGATGGAAGGTAGGCTGAGTAAGGCACAAACCCCAAGAAGAGGAGAGACAAACAGGTCCACTCCAAGAGAATTTTTCAAAGATGGCTACACCATTCTCGTGGGGAAGAGTAACAAGCAGAACGATGAATTGACCTTCAAGATAGCGAAAAAAGATGATGTATGGTTGCATACGCAGGCGATACCTGGTTCTCATGTGATAATAAGAAACCCCGATAAAAAAGAGATCCCATTCGAGGTGTTGAAATACGCCGCATCCCTTGCCGTAACGTATTCGAAGGCTAAGAGATCTTCGAACGTTCCCGTCGATTACACGAAGGTGAAAAACGTATGGAAACCAAGGGGGGCGAAACCCGGTTTCGTGCTGTACAGATCCCAGAAGACTCTTTTTGCCGATCCTTTAGATAGACCTTGAATCTCGAACGGAGTTGCAAATATTCTATTCGAAAATTATGCGATGAAAGGATACTGTGATGTTGAGGAATGAAGGAGATAAGTTGCTACGTGCCGTTGTATGCACCCCTAAAACCGAGTATTTTCGCGTTAACAACGTTGAAGAGCATAATATCTCACAGATTGCCAATCGGAAAAGGGCGATATATCAGCACGATAGACTGAAATCGATTCTTAGGGAATCTGGATGCGAGGTGATCGATGTTAGTGAACTCCTCGGTCATCCGAATTCTGTCTTCACACGAGACACCTCTTTGTGTACACCAAAAGGATATATCAAGTTAAGGATGGGATTACCCTCCAGAAGAGGTGAAGAGGAATGGATGGCTCGAATTTTAGGGTCGCTTGGAGAACCGAATGTGGGAGAGATCGAAGAGCCTGGGACCGTAGAAGGAGGAGATATTATATTGGCGGGCTCAGTTGCCTTTATTGGTCATTCTCGGAGAACGAACGAAGAGGGTATCGAACAGATTTCGAGAATGCTTGGTGATATGGGATATGAGATAAGAACGACGATTGTACCTCCGCCATACCTTCACCTGGGTGGGGCTATGAGTGTGATTGGCCCCGAGTGTGTGTTATTTTGTAAGGATATTTTCCCCGAAGGTTTCTTTCGTGGCTTTTGCGGGATCGAAGTCTCCTGTGATACATTTATCGGTGGAAATGTGATATGCCTGGGTAATGATAAAGTCATCGCTAATGCCACGAACGTTAAAGTCATCGAGAGGCTTAGACGAATGAAGATCACCGTTCATATCGTTGATTTATCGGAGTTCGTTAAGGGTACAGGAGGCCCAAGTTGCCTCATTATGCCCATCGACCGAAGGGATGAACATGATATGTTAAAATAGTAATGAGATGCCCATAGAACAGATAAATCATACGGCAGATATAGCTGTGAGAGTTTTTGCACCTTCGATGGAAGACTTGATAAGGGAATGTATTCGTAGTGTACAATATCTATGCAGGTGTGAAGTGGAAGAAAACGCTGTTCTCACCGTTACTTACGAGATAAAGGAAAATGTGGAAGATTCGATATTCGATATGCTAAACGATGTTATATATCACCTCGATGTGGAGAATATCTTACCATCGACGATAGATGTCCAGGGAAACAGTGTGAAAGTATTCTACGGTAAGTTCAAGGGTAAACCTGCCCTTGAACTGAAGGCACTCACGTATCATAGATTGGAAGTAAAGAAGAATAACGATGTCTTTGAGACATTTCTCGTCTTTGACGTTTGATCGAGAAGGGGTGATATCGTGAAAAAGTTCTACTCTGCGTTGATTTTGATCTTGATAGTATTTTTACTATATGGTTGTACGATCCCTCGCAATTCCATCGTATCGAGGAAGATAAGATTTCCGAAGGATATGGCTCCACATAGGGGATATTCCGTGGAATGGTGGTACCAAACGGGGTATTTATATGAGAAAGGTAAAAGGTCGATCCCGAGGTTCGCATACGAGTTCACGGCATTCAGGATCTACAAGCCGAATAACCCGAATTGGCCTAAAATCCTCGTTATACCTGTGGGTGAGGTATGGGATATCCATTTCGTTATACACGATTTACAGACGGGGAAAAGGAAGTTTATCGAAGATAGATTCCTACCGGTACTTTATGTACTTGGTCCAACCGTCGAGACCTCCGAGGCTCATCTCGATATGAGAGGGAATGGAGAAGCTATAAAGTTTCACTTCTATGGGGACATTCATCATCTGTATCTGGATCTGCGGAGCGATAGTGGCGTAGAAATGCATCTCAGGATGACGGCCTTAAAACCTCCCGTGTTGTACAACAACGGGATCATTTCTATGCCGGAGGGAAAAAGTTACTATTATTCTCTAACAAGGATTAGAGTCGCAGGAAGTGTAAGATTTAATGGTGAATACACGGTTGAGGGAGAAACCTGGTACGATCATCAATGGGGAAATTTTTCAGCACAGCCCTGGAATTGGTTCAGCATAAGATTAAATAACGATGAAGAGATAATGTTGTTCTCGTTCCCGAATACCGGTACAAAGTATGGGACACTTATAAAGAAGGATGGCACAACGGTCCCGTTGAATGATTTCAATGTGGTCCTCGAGGGCAGGATGTTAACCCCCACCGGTAAAGTTATCCCGATACCTATGCCGGGAACGATCGCTATATCGAAGTTAGGAGCTGAATTCTACGTAGAGGCGATGAGTAAGATGCAATTCAACGATTCCAGATACACACCACCGTATTGGGAAGGCATCTGTACTGTGAACGGTTCGTTAAGGGGAAGATCCGTAAGGGGATTTGCATTTTTCGAGGGTTGGAGATGAGGAGGAAGATATGAATTTGGAAAGATGTACCGATTATCTATGGAAGATACCAAAAGAGGGGAGCATGAGGGTAGATTGCTATCTGTACTCATCTGAATCTCTGATGAAGAGCGAAGATCTCATGGATGCCGTTGGGCAGCTGAAAAACGTTGCACATCTACCCGGTATCGTTAAGGCGGCTTATGGGATGCCCGATCTTCATTGGGGTTATGGCTTCCCAATAGGAGGCGTTGCGGCGTTCGATGTAAACGATGGCATCATATCGCCTGGAGGAGTGGGGTTCGATATAAATTGTGGCGTGAGATTACTTAACACACAATTGAAGTACGATGAGATGAAGAAGGATATGGATAGATTGGCACAGCGGATATTCGATGAGGTACCAACTGGCATAGGCAAGGATGGAGTGGTAACCTTGGGAATGAAAGGGATAAAGCATGTGGTAAGGAAAGGGGCATTTTGGGCAATAGAAAGTGGCTACGGTACAGAGGAGGATTTGAAACACACGGAGGAGAATGGATTGATGCAGGGTGCAGACGTATCGAGCATATCCGTTCAAAGTGTTAAACGGGGTGGAGTGGAGATGGGAAGTCTCGGGAGTGGAAATCACTTCATAGAGATACAGCGTGTAACTGAGATATACGATGAGAAGGTGGCAACGGCTTTGGGGTTGGAAAAGGGTGTTGTGACCATCATGTTCCATACGGGTTCGAGGGGTTTCGGACATCAGATATGTACGGATTACATAAAACGCTTCAGAGATGAGATGAAGGAGTTTAACATCTCGATCCCCGATAAACAACTCATATGTGCTCCTTTTAAGAGTCAGCTCGGACAGGATTATTTTTCGGCCATGGCCGCGGCGGCGAATTATGCCTGGGCAAACAGGCAGGTGTTAACAGGGGTGATAAGGAAGGTTATAAAGAACACGATATCATCTGCCTTAACTGTGCCTGTAATATACGATGTATCCCACAACATAGCGAAGGTGGAGACACATATCGTGGACGGTGTGAAGAGAAAGTTGGTCGTTCACAGAAAAGGAGCAACGCGTTCTCTTGGTAAAGGTAATCCTTTGCTTCCCGAAGATTATGTGAATGTGGGACAACCGGTGATAGTTCCGGGAGATATGGGGACCGCTTCGTACCTCTTAGTCGGAACGAAAGAGGCAGAAGAACAGTCATTCGCATCTGCAGCCCACGGAGCAGGTAGGCAGATGAGCAGAAGACGAGCGAAGGAATATGCAAGGACACACGATGAAGTGAAGGCATTGAAAGGGGGAGAGATACCCATATATGCCAAATCCAATGCCACGATAGCGGAGGAGATACCCGAGGCATATAAGGATATAGATGAGGTGGTTCACGTTATGGAAAATGCTTCTTTGGCAAAGAGGGTGGCAAAGATGGTACCTGTAGGTGTTATAAAAGGATGAGATATCTCGGAATATTCCTCGTATTCTTACTTTTCACAGCAGCCGTATCTTTTGGAATATCCGAACCACTCGTAAGGGTATTGATAGCAGATAATCTAAGATCTGTAACGTTCACGGCAACTACGAAGGGTAAGCTCATAGATGCCGATATCAATAAGACCATCAGATATACCGAACCATACGTCCCTGTTACTATCATAACAAAGGGTAATAAACTCTATTTTAAGGGTTATGCCCGTCTTTCTTCCAAGATGATATTCACTCCCATCGAAGGAAGGCTCTATTACAACAAGAGGCATTACAGAGGATATTTCAAGATCGTATCTAATAAGGGCAAAATTCAACTGATCAACGTGGTGAAGATGGAAGAGTATCTGTACGGTGTACTCAAGAATGAGGTAAACTTGAACTGGAATATGGAGATGTTGAAAGTTCAAGCAGTTGCAGCGAGAACTTATGCCTATTACACGTTGAAAAGGGTTCGAGAGAATGATCCGGGTGCCGAATATGACCTCAGGGCGGATAATCTGTCCCAAGTCTACGGGGGTATGGAGAGTGAGGCTAAGGTGGCAATAGATGCGGTAGATGCCACGAGGGGAGAGATGATCCTCTACAAAGGTAGACCAATAGATGCAGTCTATCACAGTGAGAGTGGAGGAATAACGGCGTCGGCGAAGGAAGTATGGGGAAGAGATGTTCCCTACCTCAAGGCTGTGTATTCTCCATTTGAACGAAATGCTCCACACTACCACTGGCGATACTTCTTATCTTACGCTGAGATAGGACACGTCCTGCGCACCATGGGATACAACATATGGGGTGTGAATAAGGTGAGGGTCATCAGCAGAACGGAAAGCGGGAGGATAGGGAAGATGAGGGTGTACTCTCGCTTCGGCTATCACTACGATGTTGAGGGAAAAGATTTCAGGCTGAAGGTGGGCCCGAAGAAATTACTATCTACACTGTGCGTTTTGGAAAGTTCTGAAAAGGGCATCACGTTTGTGGGTAAGGGATATGGGCACGGTGTTGGATTGCCTCAATGGGGAGCGAAGGGTTATACAGAACGGGGTTACGATTATAAGTTCATCCTCCAGCATTTTTACACGGGGACGAAGGTCGAAAAGTTATATTGAAAACTATTCGTAAATCTTCTGGACTGGCATAGGTGATCCCGTTTTCTGCGTTGACAAAAATTCGACATCAAGGCTTCTGGACTCTATGCAAGACCTTTTCTCTCCTTCAACGATTCGGTAGGAGGGATATCTCAATGTGCATCGTTGTGTAAGTGAACATGTTGCTTGACTCCACCATTTCTTCCTCTGCAAATCGCTATCGTTGTTGAGAGGCTGTTGTGAGTGTATGCGAAGATGAGGTTGAGTTTTGCAGCGGTGAGGAACAGGAGGTTTTGAAAGCATCGGCATACAGGATGGATGCTCGATGCGATCCGATGCAAAACCAACCGAATCGAGCTAAGGTACACTCATACCTGCCTCGAGACAACGATAGGTTTGCTTCGCAACCGTTCACAACACTCGCACATCGAGATATCCCTCCTACCTCACGGAGTTTAGTGGTGTGCATCGTTGATGTAAGTGAAGACGTTGTTCGACTTACAGGGGTATCACGGTTGAGATTTGCAGTATTCGTAGGGAGTTCACTCCTGTCCAATTCACCGAAGGTGGTAAATAACGCTATGGGACTTAAGCATCATCCACACTCTGCTAGTCATTTTTCCCATTTAATCCCCCTTCAACGCTTCTTCCCCATCTATCACCTGCCTGAAAAGATTACCACCTATTGAGAAAAATCGCCTCAATCTCTCGAGTTTCATTTCCCTTGTTGTATTTCCTGCTCTTTCAAAATATTTTCCATCAAAGGATACAGGTATTCTTGAGCTCTTTATTTGAGAGATCAATTCCCTTAATTTTTCCATCATCCGACACACCTAAAACAACAGTCCTTTCTCCAGTGTTTGCGAAAGCGGACAGATCTTTCAAAACCCTATCTCCAAACTTTTCTTTATAATCCACGTCCTTTTGCTCTGTGTGTTCCCTCATTTCATATTCTCATCCCAAAGCTTCAAAAACTTCTCTCATTTCTTCGGTCAATTCCGAGCAGTTTGGCTACAATGAACTTGACATTTGTGTACATTCCTTTCTCTCTTTTTTGGAGGAGTGATTTTTATCCTTCCTTAACTCAATCACTCCATCAACTTTTTTATTATATAGCCAACGTAAACTTGACAAATGCAAAATGTATTATGATATAATATAATTGTGTAAGCGCTTACATTATAATGTGGGTTAGTAATTAACCCATAAAATTTTAGGAGGAGGGATACTCGTGAGAAAGTGGTTGGTTTTTTCTCTGGTGTTAGTTCTTCTCGTAGCATCCTCCGTATTCGCGGAAACCAGGGTGGTAAATGTCAATGTCAAGAGTGTGACAGGAATCGGTGTCCCTGTAAGGATCGCTATGAGTCATCTGCGTGATCTCATAGGAGAAGATTTCGATGCAAATTGGGACAGTATTCGCATTTATGATAGCCAAAACAACGAGATTCCTTATCAGATCGATGATGTCGATCTGAATGGAAAGCTTTCCGCAAAAGATGTACTC
>WFSK01000153.1 GCA_015486095.1 Thermotogae bacterium | reverse complement strand
TGTTGAATTCCGTAAAGGATCACAGAGGGTACACCCTCGATTCGTGGGACGCGACAAAAGATGTAGTGAGCGCTATAAATTCCGAGAATTTGAAGATTCTGCTCGACATATATCACCTGCAAATGAGTCAAGGAAACATTATGAATACTATAGAACGTTCCATAAATTATATAGGATATGTTCATGTGGCGAATCCCCCATCGAGATGTGAACCATGGGAAGGAGAATTGGATTATATATTCATCTTGAACTCACTAAAACATATGAATTATTCGGGTTTTGTAGGATTCGAGTTCTTTCCATCGGAAGCATTTAAGTTCGAAAAATTATGGGATTGGTGTAAGAATTCTCTTTTGAAAGGAGTGGATTAATATGGCAGAAAAGATGAAAGCTGTGAGACTTTATGCAAAATGGGACCCAAAACCAGAATTCGTTTTGGGAAAGAAAGATGTAGATGGAAAGCTGACCTATCTGGGGAGTCAGGTTTGGCGGTATCCCGAAGTAAAGGTAGAAGAGGTGGATGTACCGAAGATCGAAAAACCTACGGAGGTAATAATTGAAGTGAAGGCATGTGGGATATGTGGAAGCGATGTTCACATGGCACAAGCAGATGAAGAAGGATATATGTTCTATCCTGGATTAACTGCGTTCCCCACAACGATCGGTCATGAATTCTCAGGTGTGGTGGTAGATGCAGGTAAAGAAGCGGTAAACAAGAGGACGAATGAAAGATTCGAGATAGGAGAGCCCGTTACCGCGGAGGAGATGCTCTGGTGTGGACACTGTAAGCCCTGTGCGGATGGCTTCCCAAATCACTGCGAGAATCTTCAGGAACTGGGTTTTACCACGAACGGGGCATTTGCCAAGTATGTAAAGGTAGATGCAAAATATATATGGAGTTTAGTGGAACTGAAGAGAAGATATAGTGATGACAAGCTCTTTCTTGCGGGTAGCTTGGTAGAGCCCACATCTGTTGCGTATAATGCTGTTATAGAAAGAGGAGGCGGGATAAGACCTGGAGAGAACGTTGTCGTTTTAGGTGGAGGGCCCATCGGGCTTGCAGCAGTGAATATTCTAAAGCATGCGGGAGCAGGTAAGGTTATACTCTCCGAACCCGCTAAAGAACGTGCAGAGTATGGAAAAAAATTGGGAGCAGATCACGTGATAAATCCTTTGGAGGAGGATTTTGCCGATAAGGTTCTGGAATACACGAACGGTATGGGTGCCAAGATCTATCTCGAGGCAACTGGATTGCCAGACGTAGTTTTCCCCGGTATAGAGAAGGCTATCTGGAATGGGAAGGCATTGAATTCCACGGTGGTGATCGTTGCACGTTCGCCCAGAAAAATCCCCCTGACCGGTGAAGTCTTCCAGGTTAGAAGGGCATCATTGGTTGGTTCTCAAGGCCACTCAGGTCACGGGACGTTCCCGAACGTGATCAGCCTGATGGCAAGTGGAATGGATATGACTTCCATAATAACGAAGAAGGTCTCCCTGGAAGAGATCCCTGAAAATATAAAATTGTTACAGACGGATAAGACGAATGTGAAGATCACTGCAGTTATGTGAGGCGTGATGAAATGAGCGATACCATGCTGTCCGTCGTATTCAAGGGTAATGGCAGATTTTCAATAGAACAGAAGCCTATACCCAAAATCACAAAACCCGATGATGTCCTCATAGAAGTAGAAGCTGCGAGTATCTGTGGTACCGATGTTCAGATCCTCAAGGTACCACCAGGACATCCCGCAAACGAGAATGTGATACTCGGACATGAATACACCGGTAAGGTTGTAGAAGTAGGAGAGGCGGTAACGAGTGTTAAAGTGGGAGATAGAATCGTCGTAGATCCAAACATCACCTGCGGAACCTGCAGGTATTGTAAGATCGGATTACCGAACATGTGCGAAAACATGACGACCCTTGGAATATTCATAGATGGAGGATTCGCGAGGTATAACGTTGCTCCTCAAAAGGCACTTCATAAGATACCTCCTACTCTTCCTCCAGAGATCGCTGTATTTGCTGAACCTTTATCCTGTGTAGTAAACGGTGTGCAAAAGATAAAGCCTATGGCGGGCGAAAGTGCAGTTGTATTAGGTGCGGGACCCATAGGACTGTACTATACAGCAATATTCAAGGCATCTGGACTGAAGGTTATGGTCTCTGAGATCTCTGAATTCAGAAGGAATTTTGCTGAGAAGATGGGGGCAGATGTAATAGTTAATCCTCAAGAAGAGTCTCTCCAAGAAAGGGTTATGAAGGAAACGGAAATAGGGGCAGATATCGTGGTAGATGCCGTGGGTACTCTTTTGCGGGATGCAATCACTCTCGTAAGGCGTGGAGGAAGGATATTGGCATTTGGTATGAACAAGGCAGTCGAACAGCATCTATATCAGTACGATATCACGAGAAATGAAATTACCATTATGGGTACCTACATAGCCAAGTTTACCTTTCCAGCCACCATTAAGATGTTGAGCGCTGGTATACTCCCTTTAAGAGAATTGATAACCCATGATATACCCCTATCCGATTTTGAGGTTGGTTTAAATGCCATGAGAAAGGGAGAAGCAGTTGAAGTTATATTAAGGCCATAAAGGAGGTTTGAGAATATGGGAAGAATGTGGTTGACAACGGAAAATCCTGCTATCGTATTTGAGGACACGACGGTAGGAAGGTTGAAAAAAGAGATCTGGGATGCTTCGGAAGAGAAGATCGATGAGATCTTAAAAGAATATGAAGTTCCCTCTCCATTTGAATTGGCAAAGCCAGGTAGTTACATCCAGACTACTGTGCGACAGAGGGTAATAGAGAATAGGAGAAAGAACGACATCGTTATTATACCGGTTGGGAGTACCGAAAAGCATGGCAGACACATGAACTCAGGTATGGATACGGTAACAGTATGTATGATCGCGGAGGCAGTCCGAAGGTATACCGCAAAGCAAGGTAGACCGATCAACATTGCATGGCCACCTCTGGTTTACGGTTCACATCCGTTTCATCATATAGGGATGGCTGGAACGGTTAATATACCTCAAGATGTAACACGAGAGCTCCTGGTGAACGTGATGCTTGGATTATGGAATGATGGGTTCAGAAAGCAGATAATATTGAACAATCATGGCCAGCTCTGGGTACTGGAATCCGCTTTGCACGAATTCATGTATCGATATCAATTACCAGGTATATATCAGGTCCTCGATTGGCACAGGGCTGTGAGAGAATTCTTCGGTCCCAACGGCAAACCGAATGCCATGGAAACAGAATTCATCCATGCGGCGGAGGCAGAAACATCCATAGCACTTTTGCTGTTCCCTGAGATGGTGGATATGAGCCTCGCACAGGACACACAGACCAGGGGATACCTTCCCAATGGGCACTTCGATACATCTGTAGAACCCTTCCATAGACCTCACCGCTGGTCTGAGGGTGAAGGACATGCTCCGATAGAGATAGCAGCTCAACCAGAAGGCGTGGTTGGAAGGGCTACACTCGGTGATCCGAGAAAAGCGAAGAGACCACTGGCGGCTATTCTTCGATATCTGACTCTGGTGAACGATCAGATCTTGGAGGCATTCCCACCTGGAAAGGTTCCACCTGTTGAAGAAGTAACTCTGCGCTCTTCTAAGGATATGGAACCATATCTGAAAGAACCCGAAAGTGAAGGATGGAAACCCGTTTACGGTTTGCCACGTATTGGATTTTAAAGAGGTGAGTGAGTTGAAAGCGGCACTCGTGGTTTCAACACCGGATGCAGAATTCGAGGCATTAGCCTTTAAGGATTCTCTCAAGGCCAGTGTAGAACGCGTTGCAAGGCTTGGATACGATGGAGTTGAGATAGCCATAAGAGATCCGAGAACCGTAAAGGTTTCTGAAATCGTGAATATGGTAAAAGAAAAGGGTATAGAAGTGCCGGCTATAGGAACGGGACAGGCCTTCGGACAAGAAGGTCTGTCCCTTTCTTCTCCCGATAAGGATATAAGGCAAAAGGCTCTGGCAAGGCTGAAGCTCCAGATAGAATTCGCATCTAACTTCAATGCGAAGGTAATACTGGGCTTGATAAGGGGTAAGGTTCAAAGGGATGTGAAGAAAGAAGATGCTATAAAATGGATGATCGAGGGTATAGAAGAATGTGCAGATTATGCGAAGAGATACAACGTGAAGATCCTGATAGAACCTATAAACAGATATGAAATTGATCTGATAAACACGGTAGAAGAATGTCTGGATATTATAAAAATTATGAACAGGGATAACGTTTTCATCCTTGTGGATACGTTTCATATGAATATAGAAGAACCGAGTATAACGGATAGTATAAGGAATGCCAATGGGAATATAGGGCACGTCCATGTGGCAGATAGTAACCGCTGGGCCCCAGGCTTTGGACACATAGATTTTAAAACGATATATGAAGTGCTAAAGGAAGTGGGTTATGACGGTTATATATCTGCTGAGATCCTACCGAAGCCAGATCCAGAAACAGCAGCACAGCAGGCCATAAAGGTGATCAAGGGGGTGTTCACATGATAAAGGTAATGATCTTCGATTTCGATGGTACTACGGTCGATTCTATGGAAAGACTCGCTGAAATAGCTGCAGAAGAAATCACTGCCGCATATGACATTCCAAAGGAAGAAGCTAAGAGATGTTATCTCGAAACTTCCGGTCTACCTTTTTCGGAGCAGATAGAAAGAATCGTACCAAACGGAGAGAGAAACCTCGAAGTCGTGGATAGATTTGAAAAGAGGAAACGAGATGAACTCCTTGAATATCCATTATTTCCAGATACGAAGATGACCTTAGTAGAACTACGTAAGCGGGGGTACATCGTGGTGATATCATCGAGTAATTTCAAAGAGAATGTTGACAGATATCTCAGTGAAAATGAAGTAGAAGTCGATCTTGCACTTGGATTCAAAAAGGGTTTTGGAAAAGGGAAACCTCATTTCGATTATATAATGAGGACTTTTGAGGTAGATAGAGAAGAGATGATCTTCATAGGCGATTCTCCTATGGATGCCAAAAGGGCTCGTGATTATGGGGTAAAGTTTATATGCAAGTTAGGAACGTTTGACGAAAAGATGTTCGAACATAATCTCGATATTCCTTTCATATACCGTCTTTCCGATCTCTTGAAATTATATTGAAGCCAAGCGGAGGGTGATATGAGGAAGAATGCTATAGTTGGGCAGTCTGGTGGACCAACAGCAGTGATAAACAGTAGCTTATATGGTGTTATAATAGAAGCAAAGGGACACAAAGAGATAGGTAAAGTATTCGGGATGATTCATGGAATAGAGGGCGTGTTGAAAGATGAAATACTCGATCTATATAAACAACCCGATGAAGTATTGAATGGATTGACATATACCCCAGGTGCTGCTCTTGGTGGCTGCAGATATATGTTGAAGAGCACGAAGTCGGATGATGAGGACATAAAAAGGATATTTGGGGTATTCGAGAGATATGATATAGGTTATTTCTTCTATATAGGTGGAAACGATTCTATGGACACCGCTGAAAAGATATACGAAGCAGCGAGAAATGTGGGGTATGAGATAAAGGTTGTTGGTATACCGAAGACAATAGATAACGATCTACCAGAGACCCATCATTGTCCCGGCTTTGGTAGTTCAGCAAAGTATATCGCAACTTCCGTAAAAGAGGCAGGATTACATACGGAGAGTATGTACACATCGGAACCCGTATCCATACTCACAACTGTGGGAAGAAATACAGGATGGCTTTCTGCTTCTTCCATATTAGCCAAGGACTCTAAAAGAGATGCACCTCATCTGATATATATCCCTGAGATACCATTCTCTGAGGAACGATTTTTACAGGATGTAGAGAAGGTATATAAGGAAATAGGAGGAGTTTTCATCGTTACTGGCGAGGGTTTGAAGGATGAAAAAGGAAGGTATATTGGTGTAAATGAGAGCGAGGTTACAAAGGATGCCTTTGGCCATCCTGAGTTGGGAAGCGTTGGAGACTATTTGAAAGCGATGATAGAAAAGGAGCTGAAGATACATACTAGAACGATAAAGCTGGATATATGCCAGCAGAGTGCTATGCATTTCGCTTCTCTGAGGGATAGAGACGATGCTATCCTTGTAGGCAGAGCAGCAGTGAAAATGGCAACAGAAGGAATCTCAGGGGTTATGGTTACATTGGAAGAAGAGAGGGGTAAAACAGGTACTACACCATTAGCGAATGTAGCAAACGTTGAGAGGAGGATGCCACAAGAATTCATAGGTGAAGAAGTAGGTTCAATTTCAGATGAATATGCAAGATACGTAAAACCTCTCGTAGAAGGAGAAGTGAAGATTCCCATAATGAATGGGCTACCAAGATATCAAAGGTTGAAGGGGAGGTGATAGAGAGGGCATCGGTGATCTTGTAGGTTTTCGTGTATCCATAAAAAATTTTTTGAGGAGGGATTAGCGTGAAGAAAGTTCTGATTGGTGTTTTGGGCATTTTAAATCGGTGTTGACACTGCACGCCGTCACATTCGAAACCTCCTGTTTCTCACTGACGTAATACCTTCCTTTGTCTTCACAACCACTTACAATACTCGCACATCGAGATATACCCTCCATCTCATGGAGTTTGGTAATGTGCGGTATCGATGTGAACAAACACCCTTACATCAGAGATCCGCTTTTCTGCTTTACACTTCACTACTTTTTACAATCATCTCTATTTTGTGGTCTTGACATCATTGTAATGATATGATAATATATCATTGTAATCATGGCATTATAAATGATTCGTTAAGACACAATCAAACCAAACGATAAGGAGGCTTGAAATTGAAGACGATCGACAGATATCTTGATAAAAACAGTCCTATTCCATTATATCACCAATTCAAGGTAATACTTCGAGAAAAGATCGAGAATGGAGAATGGAAGATAGGAGAAAAGATCCCAACCGAGAAAGAATTTGCCGATCTTTACAACATCTCGATAACTACTGTCAGACAAGCTTTAAATGCTCTTACCATTGAAGGAATTCTCACGCGTCAACAGGGTAAGGGAACCTTTGTTGCAAATCCCAAGATAGAGAAGGGACCTACTGAACTTACATCGTTTACAGAGGAAATGGCAAAGAGGGGAATGAGAGCTGGTTCAAAGGTTCTACACCTCGGAAGGGTCAAAGCAAATGAGCGAATAGCAAAGGTCTTAAAAATACCACTTAGAAGTGAAGTAACGTTTGTCCAAAGATTGAGATTTGCAAATGATGAGCCAATGGGTATACAGAGTTGCTATATTCCAGAGAAATTCGTTCCCGATTTAACAGAATCAGACCTTTCTGGATCTCTTTACAAATTATTAGAAAATAGATATCAATTGAAGATAGTAAGTGCAATAGAAAGATATTCCGCAATCCTTTTAGATAAACGTACATCTAAATTATTGCATCTAAACTATCCTGCAGTTGGTTTTATGGTAGAACGTACCGCGTTCTTGATGAATGGTAAGCCGATAGAATTTGTGGAATCGATAATGCGGGGAGATAGGTACAGTGTGTCGATCAACCTTGTCCGAAAAGGTATTGAAGTAAACAGGACTTTGAGGTGAACAGGTGAAAAATGCTATCTTAGGCATCGATCTTGGCGGTACGAACATACGTGCCGGAATTGTAAAAGATGATGGAAAGATTCTCGAACGTCACGAGGAAAAAATCAATAGAAATTCATCACATCGAATTATCGAACAGATCTGTGATCTTATCGAAGAGTTTAACTTAACTGATATTATTGGCATTGGAATAGCTATTCCTGGGGTAGTAAAGCCTTCGGGAAACGTCTGGGCTCCAAATCTGCCAGGTTGGAAGGATTTTCCACTCTCTAAGATCTTATATCAGCATTTCCCCAGCATTCCAGTATTCATCGAAAGTGATAGAAATGCTATGCTGGTCGGAGAAAAGTGGTTAGGAATTGCTAAGGGATACAAAGATGTAGTTTTCCTAATAATAGGAACCGGTATAGGTGCCGGTTTGATGATAGATGGGAAAGTCTATAGCGGTTCTGAGGGAATTGCTGGCAGTGTTGGATGGTTGGTAACAGATAGGAATTATCGACAAGAATATGGAGAAATAGGATGTTTCGAATATAGGGCTGCTGGACCATCGATATTTCGAGAATTAAATCTCGATCCTTTATTAATATCATCACGGGCAGAGAATGGCGATCCTCTGGTCTTAAAAACCATTGAAAAAGTTGCTGAAGAAATAGGTATTGGGATTGCTGATATCGTAAGTATTCTGAATCCAGAGATCGTTGTGGTAGGGGGAGGTGTTGCAAACTTGTGGAAGTTTCTTGAACCTCAAGTGAAGAAAGCGTTAGAAAAATGGGCACATCCATTGTCAATAAAACATTTATACGTAACACCATCGACTCTGGGTAACGATGCAGGGATATTAGGTATTGCAAAAATAGTATTTGAAGGGGTGAGATGAACAATGATGGTATTTGGAGAAAAGTATTTTAAAGCGATCAATGATATCCTAGAAAGGATCCATAACACACAGGCAGAAAATATAGAGAAAGCTGCAAGACTTATGGCGATCTCCATTCACAATGGTAATTTAGTCCATGTTTTTGGTAGCGCACATTCAGCAATTCCTGTTATGGAGGTCTTTCCGCGGTACGGAAGCTTTGTTGCATCTAAAGGCGGATTTCATCCACTGCTAAATCCAAGATTGCTGTGGTTTACCGTGATAGGAGCAGGAGGTGTAAAGGACCTTTTATGGTTAGAGCGAGTAGAAGGGTACATAGAAAACTTTTTAGATGAGCAAGATATGAAGTCTGACGATGTACTCCTTGTTTTTTCCCATGGTGGTTTAAATGCCGCACCAGTAGAAAGTGCAATGTATGCTAAGGATCATGGACTTTCAGTCATTGCTGTTACTTCTATGGAGAATCAGAGAATATCAAAAGCTACGCATTCGACTGGAAAGAAGTTATCGGATGTTGCCGATATCGTGATCGATAATTGTGCACCTTCTGAAGATGCTGTTGTGAAGATAGATGGGCTTTCTGAAAAGATATGTCCTTCTACTACTATTGCGATAATTACGATCTTACAGTTACTCATGGCTCAAGTTGCCGGAGAGTTATTAGAAATGGGAGAGAAATTGAATGTATTCGTCTCACCAAATATCACAGAGATACCGCCATCACACAACAGGGAAATATTTGCCAAATATTCATATATATTAGCTCAACATGCCCAGAAAGGGGCAATATTATGAAGGAGATAAAGGATTTTTTTCCGATTTCAGTATGGTATGGTGAAGGTAAAGCACGTGCGCCTATGACACCAAGATTCAAGGCAGAAAATAGCATCATGGCGAAGAAGGATATTGAAACCATAAAGAGCCTTGGTTTCAACACCATTAGAACCTGGGTAGATTGGGCTAGTGCTGAACCGGAGAGGGATACTTGGAATTTTGAGACATTAGATGATATCCTCAGCTTAGCGGAAAAAGAAGGATTAAAAGTAATTATCCAAATATATACTGATTCAGCACCGAATTGGCTGATAAATACCTATCCTGATGCAAGATTCGTTTCTCAGGGTAATGATGAAGTACACTCCCAGGCATCACCAGGATTCTGTCTAGATAATCCTGGTGTTAGAAAAGAAGCAGAAAAATTTCTTATATCACTCGCTTCTCATGTTAAAGACTATAAAGCCTTCTACGCTTGGGATGTATGGAGTGAACCCCACGTTGTTCAATGGTCATGGTTGGATTATCTTCTCAATCCAGTTTGGTTTTGTTATTGCAAATATAGTAAGGAACGTTTTAGAAGATGGCTTAAGAATAAGTATCACGATATCAATGATCTGAATATAGCATGGTATAGAACATACAGTGATTGGGAAGAAGTACAACCCCCGAGATATGTAACGTTATCTACTTACAGGGATCTTTTGGACTGGCAAATGTTTAATGTAGATAAATTACGAGAAGACCTTCGTTGGAGATACAAAACTATAAAAGATGCTGATCCTACACATCCTATATCGAGTCATTCAGACATATCCTCGGTATATACAAATCCTATGAGTGGTTATGGGAGCCCTGATGATTGGATGATGGCAAAGGAAATCGATCTGTGGGGAACATCATTCTACCCCAAGCATACAGGGGGGATGATGCCTCTTACTCCTGCAGAGAGAGGAACTGCTATAGATGCCACGCGTTGTGCCGCTAATTCAAACGGTAAAGATTTTTGGATAGGTGAACTTCAGGGAGGACACGGAGTTACAGGATTTAATTTTGGAGAACCTGTAACTGCAAATGATATCGAATTATGGGCATGGACGGCTGTGGCACGCAATGCCAAGGGATTAAACTATTACGCATGGTATCCCATGAGTTGCGGATATGAGATATCTGGATTTGGTCTCGCTAACATGGATGGTAGCATAACTGATAGAGCAAAAACTGCTGGCGGGGTTGCAAGAACTATCTCTCAAAACCGAACTTTGTTTCTTGATGCAAAACCATATAGATCACAAGTTGCGATATTTTACAACATATACTCTTATATGATGGCTACATGTTTAAGGGCAACATTTAAGGCTAAAGATCTATTCAGAGCCTCACTCATAGGTATCTATCAAGCATTATTCGAAGAAAATGTGCAAACTGATTTCCTCCACGTAAATGATCTGATCGAGGGGAAGATAGATGATTATAAACTCATTTATCTCCCGCTCTCCATAATGATGAGTAAAGAAATAGCTTCTAAACTGAGGGAATTTGTTTACAAAGGAGGAAGATTGGTAGCTGAATTCAGACCCGGATGGTCAGATAATAGGGGTGTCTGTTCGGATATGATCCCTGGTTTTGGGTTAGATGAAGTATTTGGCTGTAAAGAAAGATGGGTACGTCAAACTGATAACATATCTCTAAAAATAGTGAATATGGATCCTTCTTTTCCCTTTCTCTCCCTTGAGGACAACCTTAAAGGTTATGAATATGAAGAAGCCTTTTCTCCCACAACTGGAAATGTTGTAGCAGAGTTTTCTGATGGTAACCCTGCTATTGTGGTAAATAAATATGGGAAAGGTGAAGCAATTCTGACGGGTACTCTGTTGGGGGCTTCTTATTACAAGTATCATGATGAAGACGTAGCAAAAGTATTCAAGGGCTTTTTGAAATGGGCAGATGTAAAACGAACAGTGGAAGTACAAGGAGCTAAGAATGTCGAAATTAGATTACTGAAAAGTAACAAAGATACACTTTTGTTCATTTTTAACCATAACGATTACCCCTCATCTCCAACGGTTAATCTTACTCAACTCACAAAGGATCACATCGTTCGTGGTTTAAATAAAGAGAAGGAGGTGATATATGACAAGAGTAATGACAAATTAGCATTTAGATTGTCTCTCAGTCCTAACGAAGTCTGGGTAGCAGTCGTGAATGCCTGATAGAGTTTTGAAAATTCGTGTTGAGGAGGGTTTTGTATGATCAGACGTTTATTTTTAATTAGTTTGTTAGCCATAGTGATTGGTATGTTGGCATGGGGTAGTGTTAAATTGGTGATGGCAGTCCACTGGTCAGACTATCAAGTAAACGGAATCTATGACAAGAGTGGCAAGCTCGTCTCCAAAGGTTTAAAACAGTATGTGGAAGAATATATGCGTTTAAATCCAGATGTGAAAATAGAAATACAATCTATACCTTTCGATGAATATCTCAAGAAAATACTCATAACTCATATGTCTGGAGAAAGTGCTGATATATATCTTCTTTATTCTTTGTGGGGTGTCCAGTTAGTAGATTCAGGAATTTTGAGTGTCCCTCCCAGTTACATCGTAGAAGATGTGAAGAAAAATTATGTTGAAACTGCTATAAAGGGAGCCACAATAAACAACGTTATATGGGGTATTCCGATAGAAGTGGATGATTATGCTTTAGTCTACAATAAAAAGCTACTTAAAGAAGCAGGATATTCGAGTCCACCCAAAACTTGGGATGAGTTAGTTAAAATGGCGCCGAAGTTAACGAAAAGAGATAGTAAAGGTGTTGTAAAACAATATGGTTTTGCATTCTTAGCAGGTTGGGATTCTGCAGTCGTTCATCCATACCTATCATTCCTTTACAGCTGTGGAGGGAGAATGTTCACTCCAGGATACAAAAAGTGCTTACTGAACAGTCCCGAAGCCATTAAAGCTTTGAATGAAGAATTAAGGCTCTTCAAAAATGGTGGGACCGATCCATCTGCGAGTGTATGGAACTTTGCTCAAGGAACCGTGGCAATGATCATAATGGCACCATGGTACGAGAGTAGTTTGAAAATAGCCTTTGGTGATAAATTTGCTGAAACCGTAGGAGTGGCACCAATACCCTATATAGATAAACCTGCCAACGTATCCTATACCTGGTTTACTGGAGTAGATAGTACGAGTAAACACAAAAAGCAAGCATGGAAGTTTCTCTATTGGCTGTGCAGCGAAATCCAACCTAAGACTAATACCACTCGTCTCGGAGATCTGATGGCAGAGACTATAGGAGCAATTCCACCAAGGATAATAGATATAAAGAATCATCCAAAGCAATTAGAAGATGTATATACCAAGACTTTTGTAGAAGAATTGAAGCATTCCATTCCAGAGCCGAACGTGATACAAGGAGCAGAGATAAAGACTACTCTGATGAATGAGATAGTAAAAGCATGGCATGAAGAGGAAACGGCAAAGCAAGCGTTGGAAAAGGCCACAGAAAAAATTAACGAGATCTTATCAGAATACTATTGAGAAAGATGAAAAGGGGAAATGAAGAATAAAAATCCAAACATATTAACGATGAAAGGAAGAGAAACATTTGCAGGATATTTTTTCATTTCCCCTGCTTTACTTTTTTATTCTATATTCTTCATATTTCCCGTCACTTTTTCTTTTCTCATTTCTTTTAAACGTTGGAATATGTTGAGACCTCTTTCTTCAGCACCATGGGTAGGTTTTAAGAATTACATTTACCTCTTTACTCGCGATGATCTTTTTAAAGCCTCCCTTATTAATAGCGTAATATATGCCTTTGTCACCGTATTTTTAACGCTTTCGATTGCATTACTCATAGCAGTGATACTTTTAAACATCAAGTATGCCGTGGTTTGGCGTTTTATATTCTTCGCACCCATCGTCACTCCTCAAGTAGCTTTGGGTATAGTTTGGGGATACCTTTATGATCCGAATAGGGGGCTTCTAAACTCAATCCTGGGTTACTTTGGAATCCCAACTCACCATTGGCTTACAGATCCATCTCTGGCATTGTTCTCAGTGATGATCACTACGGTGTGGGCAGGAATAGGAGGACCTCTTCTCATCTTCACAGCAAGCCTAAAAGGAATTCCGGAGTTATACTACGATGCTGCTAAAATAGATGGAGCAAATACCATAAAAAGATTTTGGTACATAACCCTTCCTTTGTTAAGACCAACTTTGCTTTTTACCATAATAACAGGATTATTAGGGGCATGGCAAGTCTTCGATCTCATTTATATAATGACGACAAATGCCCCCGCAGAAAGTGTATGGGTCGTATCGTTATATATGTATCAAATCGCATTTCAATCTCTTCGGATGGGTAGAGCGTCTGCCGCGGCATTTATCCTGTTCATAATAGTACTGTGTATAACTCTTATAGCTGTCTCTTATACACATCTGA
>WFSK01000152.1 GCA_015486095.1 Thermotogae bacterium | reverse complement strand
ATCTATGCCAAACCTCTTCTCGATTATATCCACAACACTTATGCGCCGCCAGGGAGGGGTTAGATCCACTCTAACACCCTGATATTCTATCTTCGTCTTACCCAAAACTCTTCTTGCCACTTCGCAAACCAGGTTTTCCGTCAATTCCATCATATCGTTGTAATCTGCGTATGCCTGATACAGCTCAACGGAGGTGAATTCGGGGTTATGCTTGTAAGATATCCCTTCATTCCTAAAACATCTACCTATCTCGTAGACCTTTTCGAATCCTCCCACTATCAATCTCTTGAGATACAATTCCGGAGCTATTCTCAGATACATATCCATATCCAAAGCGTTCAGATGTGTTTTGAAAGGTTTTGCACTTGCACCACCGTAGATGGACTGAAGTATAGGGGTTTCCACCTCCAGGAATCCTAAAGAGTCCAGATGATCTCTTACCGCCTTCACTATCTTCATCCTATTTATCAGGATATCTTTTGCCTCTTCGTTCACTATCAGATCCACATATCTTTTCCTGTAGCGCTTTTCGATGTTCTGGAGACCATGCCACTTCTCTGGCAACGTTCTGATAGCCTTACTCAGAAGCTTGTACTCTTCAACGTAAACGGTGAGTTCACCCGTATGACTACGAAATGGATATCCCTTCACCCCTACAAAATCGCCTATCTCCACATCTTCTTTGAAGGACTCGTATAACTCTTTCCCTATGTTTACCCTTATATAACACTGAAATTTACCAAAGAAATCCTGTAAAACGAAGAAGGTGGATTTCCCATGCACGCGTTTTGCCATGACCCTGCCCGCCATAGAAACTTTCTCTTTCTCCAATACATCACCGGATTCGAGATATGCAAAGAGATTCGAAAACTGAAGACTGGTGTGAGTCCTCTCGAATCTGTATGGGTACGGTTCTATCCCTCTGTTCCTGAGTTCTCTTATCTTTTCTGCTCGTTGTTCCATCAATTCGTTCAGCATGCCCTACACCCTATTCACGCCTAATATCCTGTAGAATATGAACCCACCGGAAGGCGATTTTATCCTCACCGTTTCTCCTTCTATCTTTCCCATCAAGGCTTTTCCCAGAGGAGAAAGATCCGATATCTTGTTGGCTTCTATATCCGCTTCCTGGTGAGTAACGATCGTCAACTTTAAGATCTCGTTGGTCTCTTGATCTTGAACGATCACGTTGCTCCCGATGCCGATCTCACCTATGTTTCCTTCTACTCTTTCAATTATTTCAGCGTTCGAAAGGACAGATTCTATCTCTCGTATTCTCGATTCCACTCTCGCCTGTTCGTTTTTCGCCTCTTCGTATTCGCTGTTCTCCGTTATGTCACCATATTCCCTTGCCTCACTTATCCTCTGGGCTATCTCACCGAACAACTTGTGTTTCAAAGAAGTCAACTCCGACCTCAGCGTTTCATAACCATCTTTCGTCAAATAGATAATGTCTTCCTCTGCCATCGAAAACACCTCACTTTAATATTCAGTCAAATCTATCGGTTTTTTTAAAGGCACATTAGGATTGGTATTAGAGAGTGTTACAGGGACGGAGGTTGCAAATATTTTATTACCACTATTACTAAATGTGTAGAATTCGAGTGTATAACTACCAAAAGGAGCCGTCATCGAAAAACTGTAAGTGGTAGTAGAAGCAGTAGAACTCACTTGCTTGTTTGCATAGCTCGTGGAAATAACTTCGGTTCCATACTTCAAGACCAGATAAGTCGAGGTAGAATAGCTCGTCGAAGTACTACTTCGTACAACTTTCCCCGTTATCGTTCCAACTTCATCACCGTAGAAGAGGTGGATCATCGGTGGTTTATTCATCACCCACTCGAAAGAAGGTCCGCTTCCTTCGCTTACGGATCGTCCGAGATCAAAATCCAGAATGAATTCGGTATACTGATTTATGTATCTATCGAAGGATAAAGTCGTCGCCGAAATACTCAAAGTAGCATTGTCACTCCCAGAAGTGGTTTTGTATATTATCGTAGCCGTTGGTGTAAATTCGATCTTCAATGCCCTGTAATCGCCTTCCTCGACGGGGGTAGAATCTACCAGCAACTTCGGAGCCTCTCCGATGAGTGATACAAGATCCGTCGACACAGGTGTAGTTAAGAGCGGCATCCAAACTCCACTCTGTTTTTGTTGTATCTCTATGCCCTTTATGCCGATATAAAAGTGCTTTACCACGGAGAGATCGGGTGGTGAATCCGTTATCCTTATTCCCACACTCGGTGAAATTGCGATAAAACAACCATAGGCGATGAGCACTACGATCGCAAAAGCTACAAACACAGGTATTATAAATAACTTTTTAATATTTCTCATTTCACCCCTCCACGGCAGGTTTGAAATCACAGTATTGAGTTTATCACATTTTTACACCCTGAACAATATCTTTTCGTTGTTGAACATCCTGGCCGTTAGTAATACGAATAGAACCGTTATTATGGAGTTCGTAAGGATAACGAGGATAAAATTTGTGAACTTCACCTGGTTCAAGAAGACGTCTTTCATAGCAAAGATCGTGTTAACGAAAGGTA
The DNA here is from genome assembly GCA_015486095.1 of Thermotogae bacterium. Taxonomy (GTDB): domain Bacteria; phylum Thermotogota; class Thermotogae; order B3-G13; family B3-G13; genus B3-G13. The sequence continues at coordinate 4,466 of WFSK01000152.1, read as the reverse complement.
TCGAATACGTCCACCAGCTCACGTTGAAGTTGGCCATCATACTCGCTATTCCCACTATGACCACCAGGATGTTCAAAGGGGTGAGGTATCCTGTGGCTTCCCTTACGGTCTTAGAAAATGTACCTATGGCTACTATTATGGATACTATCATGGATTCCAAAGGCAAGAGGATAATAAACAATTGAGCAAGGGCAAGGAAACCTATTTTACCGAGTGCAGCCTTACCTCCCATTATCATAGAAGACGAAGGATTCTTCAAGGCGATGTACATGCCGATGAAGGTGAATATCACATATATCAGAGCAACGACCATTATGTAAACGATCTTCCCGAAAACTATCGCAGATCTATCCACTTGATTCACTAAGAGTATACCTATCGTTCCCTTTTCTTTCTCCGAAGTGGTCGTTCCCAAACCTACACTGAGAGCGGCAGAGAAAAGATATATGACTATGAAATATGGAACAAGCATTGCAGCAACGGAACCCCCACGTTCCTGGGGAGTAGATCTATCCACAAAGATCGGAATGAGAACTTTGAGGTAATCTCTGCTTATAGCGCGTTTAGCCAAACGTATATCGAGGATCTGAGCTTTGTAAGAATCTATGATATGTTCGAATATCTTGAGAGCATTTTGTGATTGTTCCCAGGCTCCATTATAGAATACCTTTATCGAAGGTGCTCCATCTTCCATTATCTTTCCTTCAAAATCTTTATCGAACTCCACATACAGATGTATCTTTTTATCGCGAAGGTCTTTCACAGGTTCAACCGAATTCGAAAAGAATACATTTGGCATCGATCGCAAGATCTTCATAAACGAAGGAGCTGCCCCAGGGTTTTTTACAGCCACTATTATGGCAGATGGAGTATTCGCTTTTTCTGAGATGCGTGCGAAGTAACCTATGGAACCGAAGAGAATGGGTAAAAAGGCGAGAGGAAATACAGTCATCATGAAGAGCGTACGCCTATCACGAAAGAGGATCTTGAACTCTTTCCACATTATTATCATCGAATCCTTAAACATGGATTTCATCATCTTCTCTCGCCAGAGTGAAGAAGATATCTTCTAAATCGGTCATCTCGAATTGTTCGCGCAATTCATCCAGTGTTCCCACGGCTTTTAACTTCCCCTTCAGCAGGATGCCGATCCTATCACATACCTTCTCTGCTACGCTCATGACGTGAGTGGATATGAGTATCGACTTGTTTCGCTCTTTGAAATCTTTCAAGAGTTCCGTTACGGTATGGGCTGTGATGACATCCAGACCATTCGTCGGCTCGTCGAAGACTATGACATTTGGATCGTGTATAAGGCTTATGGAAATCGCTGCCTTCTGCCTCATACCAGTCGATAACTTCCCAACTTTCTTATCCAAAAATTCCTTCATATCGAGATATTCAGAGATCTCCTCCGTTCGCTGCTCTATAACGTCATCACTCAGATGATTTAATCTACCAAAAAAGATGAGAAGTTCTCGCGGGGTCAGGCTTTCATACAGTTTCATATCACTCGTGAGAAAACCAAGCCCTTTCCTAACCTTCTTCGGTTCTTTCACCACATCGAAACCATTAACCCTTATTGTGCCTTTAGTTGGTTTCATCAAGGTGGATATCATCCTCAAAGAGGTAGTCTTACCCGCACCGTTCGGGCCCAAAAGTCCGAAGATCTCCCCTTCTCTAACTTCAAAAGATACATCGTTAACGGCTACTATTCTCCCCTTCTTCCGTGAATCGAATATCTTTGTCACATTCTTAGCTTCTATCAAGTTTTTCCTCCCATGAATTCAGCCACGAACCTTAAATCGAGATTAGATTGAATTGTCCATTCACTCATCCACACATTTACTTACCAACGTTTTTCTTCGCGTTCGTTCGTGGCCGCTTTTCGCATGCCTTGCAGAACACGAGATCGATGATCAAAATCCATCCCCATGTAAAATCGTACCAGCGAGGATGAGAAGCGTAAAAGGAGAAAAAGGCAGATATCAACAGCATCAGTGAAATCACAGTTACAGTAATGTTTTGCCAATTCACTTCCTCTTTCATCGCCAAGAAGCTCATCACTAAGATAATTCCTCCACATACCATGCCATTCGTACTCTGGTAGCTCGAAGATATGGGTAGAAAACCGGCTATTATCAACCACACAGATATGATCAATGCAACATACCGCATGCCTTACGAAATACCTTCCTTCAAAGATTCCAATATGTACTTTACTCTTTTATATTGTGAATCATAACTCTTCAACTTCTGCTTGACTTCATCTACAACATCTTTCGGAGCATTTTCAATGAATTTTTCATTCTTCAGCCGCCTTTCAAAGAACTCTATCTCTTTACTCAACTTAGCGAGTCTTTTATTCAGTCTCTTTCTTTCGTAGCTCAGGTCTATATCTTCGTTCAACAATAGCGAAACCTCTATCTCCTCATCCACGATGCCAGAGGCCTTGGCCCTCGAATCTTCCTCACTTGAATCCTTGGGGACAACCCCTGCAAGGGCAGAAATCACCTCCATCTTCGAGTTCAGAAGAGAGGCTATCGTATAGTTTTTAGGGCTTAGCACAGCATCTACCTTTACTTTCAAAGGTATGTTGAGCTCGCTCTTTATGTTTCTAATAGTCTTTATAATCCTTATCACCTTTTGCATCTTCCCTTCTGCCTCCTCATCTATAAAAGAGGAATCCGGTATTGGCCATTTGGCTATCATAACGGATCTTATCGGCATATCGAAGTTCTGCCATATCTCTTCCGTTATGAAGGGCATGAATGGATGTAAGAGACGGAGTATGGTTTCAAGAGAATTGAAGAGAACGTATTGGGCAACCCGTCTTTTATTTTCATCCTTTCCATACAACCTTATCTTGGAACACTCGATATACCAGTCACAGAATTCAGACCATACGAATTGATAGAGGGCCTTAGCAGCATCGCTGAACTCGTATACACTAAGATGCTGAGTAACGATAGATATAGTCCTGTGAAGCCTTGAAAGGATCCACCTATCTGCCAATTCCAGGTCTTCTCTCTTCGGAACGAATGTCCTGTCCAGATCCTCCGTATTCATAAGCGTAAACCTCGCAGAATTCCAGATCTTGTTGGCGAAGAACTTGTTATCTTCTATCCTCTTCTCGTCCAATATGATATCCCTACCCTGGGCTGCGAGAGATGCAAAGGTAAATCTGAGGGCATCCGCTCCATATTTATTTATAACGTCAAGGGGATCTATACCGTTCCCAAGCGATTTAGACATCTTCCTTCCGTATTTGTCCAGGACCAATTGATGGAGATATACATCTTTGAAAGGTTCTTCGTCCATGAATTCCAGTCCCTGCATTATCATCCTTGCGACCCAGAAAAATAGGATATCAAAGCCAGTTACCAGCAAAGACGTCGGGTAAAAGTATTCCAACTCAGGTGTCTTTTCAGGCCAGCCGAGCGTGGAAAACGGCCATAATGCAGAAGAAAACCATGTATCCAGCACATCTTCGTCCTGATAGATGTTCGTGGAACCACACTTTTCACATCTCTGAACCTTATCTTCAGATACGGTTATATGACCGCAATCTCTGCAGTACCAGGCAGGTATTCTGTGTCCCCACCACAATTGCCGTGAAATACACCAATCGCGAATATTTTCCAGCCAATTGAAATAGACCTTTTCCCAGCGAGGTGGATAGAACTTTATCTTCCCCTCTTTTACCACCTTCATTGCCCTTTCCGCAAGCGGCTTCATCCTAACGAACCACTGCTTCGATACCACGGGTTCTATCTCCGTATGACATCTGTAACAGTGCCCCACAGAATGAACGTAGTCCTTTACATCGATGAGATAACCTTTAGATTTGAGTGCTTCGACTACTTTCTCTCTTGCCTCTTTTACCGCAAGCCCCTTGAATTCTCCCCCATTTTCGTTGATCCTTCCATCCGAATCAAGTAGATTTATGATCCGCAAACCATGACGTTGCCCTAACAAGAAGTCGTTTGGATCATGGCCGGGGGTTACCTTCAAGGCACCCGTACCGAAGGAGGGATCGACATATTTATCGGAGAATATCGGTAGTTCTCTACCGACAAGAGGAAGTATCGCATATTTTCCTTCGTATCGCTTATATCTTTCATCTGAGGGATGAAATGCGACCCCCGTATCGGCGAGCATGGTTTCAGGGCGAGTCGTGGCTATCACGATGTGATCGTTTGAATCCTTTATCGGATACCTTATATAATACAGACTGCCTTTTACATCCTCGTACTCGACTTCATCGTTTGAAAGAACGGTTCCACATCTGGGACACCAGTTCACTACATAATCTCCTCTATATATCAAACCCCTTTTGTACAACTCCACAAAGACCTTAGTAACTGCCTTGGAGAGCCCTTCATCGAGCGTAAATCTCTCACGTCGCCAATCACACGAAGAACCGAGCGCCTTCAACTGTTCTCTTATCCTCTGCCTGTATTCTT
>WFSK01000151.1 GCA_015486095.1 Thermotogae bacterium | reverse complement strand
GAATTCAAAGTTGAGAATGTGAAGCCATGGTCTCCTGAGGGTCCCAACTTATACGACCTTCGCCTTGAACTAATAAAAGATGAAGTTTTAGATATCTGGAAATCTAAAATAGGATTTCGAGACATAAAGGCCCGAGACGGAAGGATCTTTCTTAACGATAAAGAAATCTTTATTCGTGGAGCACTGGATCAGGACTTTTATCCAGTTACTCTTTACACCACTCCATCGATTTCCTATTTGAGAGATGAGTTTATAAAGGCTAAGAAGATGGGCTTGAATTTGCTTAGGTGTCATATAAAAGTACCTGATAAGAGATATCTGAATCTTGCAGACGAAATGGGTTTACTCGTTTGGGAAGAGATCCCAAACTTCAATAGGTTTAGTAACAAATCCATAAGTGAATTCGAAAAGACTATGAAAGAAATGATCAGAAGGGATTACAATCACCCATCTTTTACAATTTTTACCATTATAAATGAAAGCTGGGGCTTAGATCTCTCCAAAGAGGATCAGAGAAAATGGCTTTTAGAGATGTACAATAAGGCAAAGAAGATTGTCGGAAATAGGCTTGTTGTTGATAACTCGGCTTGCAATGGCAACTTTCACGTTAAAACGGATATCAATGATTTTCACTTCTACAATTCCTTTCCGGATCATAAATCCAATTGGCAATCTACGATAAAGAATTATGCATCCGATAAGTATCCTACATTTTCAACCTACGGAGATGCAGAAAAAACTGGAAGAGAACCATTGTTGATATCTGAGTTTGGTATATGGGGCTTACCCTCCTTTATAAGAGATATCAAGCGCATAGATCGTCCGTTCAGAGAAATCCCCGAAACTATCCCCGAAGGAGTCGAGGATCGATTCTTTACCTCATCGCTTTCAAAGCACTTCAAGGATTATGAAACCTTTGCTATTCTTACTCAAAAAGAACAATTTAACGCTTTGAAATATCAGATTGAAGAGATGAGACTCTACGATCTGATAAAGGGATATGTGATCACGGAATTCACAGATATCTTTTGGGAAGCAAATGGTTTGCTTGATATGTACAGAAGGCCCAAATGGTACTTTGATCTTCTGAGTATGATCAATTCTCCTCTTCTCTTGATCCCCCGTTCTACGAGATATTCATATTTTGTCGGAGAACCTGTAGGTGTGGAACTTACAATTTCTAACTACTCCCTAATAAAGGGGAAAGCCTATCTTCGAGTCAGAGTGGATGAAAATATATTGCACTCCGAAGAAATTGATATAAAGCAAGGGTTAGCACGATACGATTTGGTAGTAAAACCAGGAAAGATAAAAGGATTGAAGAAAATCTGGTTTGAGATGAGAGATGAGGAAGGCACACTTGTATCAGAAAACTACATGGACGTTGTGTTTTTAGAGAAATCAGAATCTGGGAATAAAGATCTCTATCCCGAAGTGATCAACTTAGAAAAAGAGGGAAGTTATACCTTTGAGAATGCTAGGATCGACGTTTTGAAGAAAAAGGATGTGCTTTCTGGTGACTGGGTAACGAATTTCAACTGGATGGATCCAGTTATGTTTAATGGTATTTCAGAAGATGGAATCATGGATATTCGTCATTCATCACTCCTTGAAAACGATTTAATTATGAAGATTACAGGTGATGCTTACTTTTTGTCGGGCACTATATACGGTTGGATTTATGGCGATTTTGCTTACGCTGCCGTTATAAAAAATAAAGATCATCTAAAAGTCGTTACTACATTTTCTATGTTGAGAGAAGAACCTATTAACCTTGCGGTGCAAGGAATTTTCAATCATATCAAAATAGAAAATTCAGTTAAAGACTGATATAGTATAAAATAAAAGGGTATAAAAATAGAAGGAGTTGAGAATCATGACTAACGTAAAGTTTCCAAAAGACTTTATATGGGGAGTTGCGACGGCGTCTTATCAGATAGAGGGTTCACCTTTAGCAGATGGTGCGGGACCGTCGATATGGCATAGATTTACTCACACTCCCGGGACGATCCACGATGGCGATACGGGAGATGTTGCATGTGATCATTATCGTCGATACAGAGAAGACGTTGCTTTGATGAAATCCTTGGGTATAAAGGGGTATAGGTTTTCTATTTCATGGCCGAGGATCTTCCCAAAAGGTAAAGGAAGAATAAATGAACGAGGGCTTGCCTTCTACGACCGGCTCATCGATGAGTTGCTAAAGGCTGGCATAACACCCTTTGTCACTATCTATCATTGGGACCTTCCGGCAGCGCTTCAAGATATTGGTGGATGGACCAACAGAGACATCGCTTACTGGTTTTCTGACTATGCCGATTATCTATTTCAAAGGCTCGGAGATAGGGTAAAACACTGGATAACTCTAAATGAGCCATGGGCTACCGCGTTCGTGGGGCACTTATTCGGAGAACATGCACCGGGTATGAAAGATATATTCTCAGCCTTTGCCGTCGTTCACAATGAACTGAGGGCACATTCTAAAGCGGTGGAGGCATTCAGAGATGAGAATATAGAAGGTAAGATAGGTATAACGCTATCAAACCATTCCATGAAACCTGCATCGCAAAACGAGAAAGATCTAACGACCGCAAGAGTTGCTCATGAATTTACTAATTATCCTCTATTCCTTGACCCGATTTACAAAGGTCTCTATCCTGAAACCCTCTCCCATATAGTTGAAGAGTACATGCCGAAGGATTACCTCCAGGATATGGATGAGATAAAGCGGCCGATCGACTTTGTTGGAATAAACTATTACTCCGGAAGCCTGGTGAGGTTTAATCCTGAAAAACCTTTCGGTTTGGAGACTTTGGACCATGGACTTCCAAAGACAGAGATGGGTTGGGAGATCTATCCCGAAGGTCTTTATGAAATGTTGAAGGGGGTTCAGGAAGATTATGATCCGGGTGAAGTATTCATAACTGAAAACGGAGCAGCCTTTAAGGATGTGGTTGAAGATGGCCAAGTGCATGATAGAGAGCGGATCGATTATCTTAGGGCGCATTTTACCCAGGCACATCGCGCGATAAAAGACGGGGTAAGATTAAGGGGTTATTTCGTATGGACACTTATGGATAACTTCGAGTGGGCATATGGGTATTCGAAACGCTTTGGGATAGTATACACCGATTATAAGACACAGGAACGGATCGTAAAAGATAGCGGAAAGTGGTATGCGAATGTCATCTCGGAGAATTCTGTAACGTCGGAATAACCTTAATATACGGAGGTAATAAAATAAGGGATTGTAATATGCACAAATCTATCGATCTGGATGGCTCCTGGGAATTAAATGGAAAAGACGTTGTGGTCCCTTCCTGTTGGCCAGTTGACTTTGCAACTGGCAAAACTTATATAGATGAGGGAATGTATTCTAAGGAGATATATATCGATAGGAAGGAGCGAGGAAAACGAGTTATTCTCAGATTCTACGGTGTCGATTATTATACCGATGTGTGGATGAACAAGATGTATGTGGGTTCTCATGAAGGTGGTTACGATTCTTTCGAATTCGATGTCACTCCCTTTGTTTTATTTGGGGCTGATAATCTCTTAGAGGTAAAGGTCAAAGACATCGATCCCGATTCACCCGACTATCCTCATATACTCCATGG
>WFSK01000150.1 GCA_015486095.1 Thermotogae bacterium | reverse complement strand
TAAGGCATTTAGGAGATATCTAAATGGATTGAAAGACTTGAAAGACATATATAAAGTGGAAAAGGAACAGGAATGTTTTACCTACGATCCACTGACGTATGCTCACTTTCTTAAAGGCAGACCCCTCTTGATGTTCAACGCTATCTTCGATATGTTCATCCCTCGAAGGGCTGCGATAGAATTATGGGAAGAACTCGGAAGACCTGAGATACACTGGTTATTATCTGGACATTTGTCTTCTATACTGTACAAAGAGAAGATCGCAAGGCGCACCTTGGAATTTTTGACTCAATGAGATCTGGTCAACTATAGAACTGGTGGATGTAGATAGATTATGGACTTTAAGCAAAGGTACCTTTTTAATGTCGCAAATCTTTGATCGGTGTTCCAAGGCGGTTGGATCGGATTTACATCTGACATTTCATCTCCAAAATACACCAATTGATCCTTCATTTTCTACCTTTCGTCGGATTTTCATTGACATCTTTTCGTATAAGGCATTACAATGACGGTGAAGATGAAAGCGAAGGAGGTGAAAAGGTGGAAAATACGAATTACGAACTGATCATCGCTCTGGTGTTAGGAGCCATTTGGGCAGCGATCATGCTCTTTGTATCACCCTTCAGTGGAACACCCATCGGTCTATCTGAGCCTTCCAAAGCAGCAGATATCTCGAGTGTTGAATCGCTGAGAGTAGACGTTGCAAACACGATGTTGTTCTTTGACAACACGGCTACTGCTCTCTTTTATCCGAAAGACTTCGTACTGAAACATGCCGCATCATCGCTTAAAATTGCAGGTCCAAATGGAAGGATAATCGTAGGGACAAAGCGACGGCAGATCAGAGATGTTAAGGTGAATGGTGCAAATATCACGATCGGTGGCAATGCAGATCTCAAAGAGATCGAATTAGATGGTTTGAATGTGGCATTTATGGGCTCATTTGACCTCGAGACGTTGAAGATCGCTGGAACAAATATAAGATTCGATGCATCGCTTTCGAATGTTAAAAGGCTTCGGGTCAGTGGTGCAAATGTTAGCGGCACTTTACGTCTACACATCGATAAACCTTGCGAGGTGAACGTATCTTCTGCTGGAGGAAGATTGAATATTCATATTCCAGAGGGAAAGAGACAATTGTTAAAGTTCCATGGTGGTTTGGCTAACGTGAGTATCGTTGAAGAATAGTGAGAAAATTTAAAAAGGAGGTTTCTGGTATGAACAGATGTTTTGTATTTTTGGCATTATTCAGTGTGTTGATCTATGGACTCTCTTTCGGTTTTAGTTTTGGTGGAGGCGGACCTTTCATAGGGTATATCCCGGGTGATATGATAAAGATACCGGTGAACTTCGGTCTGAAGTTCGAAGATGGTATAGTGGTATTTGGAGGGCAGGGAGAAGGAGGGGTTGGCTGGCGTATGGGTGGCATGGGAGGAGGTGGTTCAAGGACACTTACCGATGCCTCCAACAACAAGTATACCTTAAGTGCCTCGTTTGGTATGGGTTATGGTATGAAAGGTTTGGATTTTGGATCCGTTGGAATAGAAGCAGGCTTGGGCTTCGGAGGCTTTTCTTACACGCTGAGTAGGGTAGTAAACGATGGTAATACGAACATCGATGATTTCAAAAATGGGAATTCTACAGGGAAACTCGACATGAGCATCGATTATATCATGATATCTCCCATATTGAACCTTTCTATAAAGGTGGCTTTTATGGAAGCCTACGGAGAGGTAATGGGAATGATGGGGTACAGTGCCGATGGTTGGCATTACGAAACGGGTTCTAAGGTAAGTGGCATCGATCAAGATGATTACAGGTTTTTGATCAACTACATGCTTTCAGCAGGAGTAGGATGGGGTTTCTGAGGTCACTGCTGTTATCGATTTTCATCCTGCTTTTCGGCTTGCTGGTGTTTTCAGAGGCGGTAGATATCGCTCAAAGAGGTGCTTCCCTGCTCTTAGAGAGCAGGAAGCACTGGTTTCCATTGTTACGTTTACTTTACTTTTACAATGGGCTGGAGGAACTCGAAAAGGCAGTGAATTTAGCCCCTACTGACCTGAACGTGAGGCTTATAAGAGCATCTGCTCTCTTCGAATTCAGGGACATCGACTACATACGTCAGATATGTAAGGAAGACCTCGAATTTCTCGTTATATATAACGGTAAGAAATCGAGATCTGTCCTCAAGAAGTTCGATAATATTATTTACTACATGCTATGTGCGCTCAGTATCGAAGATGGAGAACTTGATAAAGCAAGATTCTATTTCAAAGAGTTGAGCAAACTCAAGGATGCTTCTGGATATGTTAAACTCCTGAAGATCAGTTATCCGCAGTTAATTCTCGAGACGAAACCAGATGAAAGGGAAAAATAAAAGACTCCTTTTCTATGTAGAGTTTGCTTCTCTCGTGCTCTTCTTCACATATGTAGTGGAGATAGGATACATAAACGTGTGGATCTCTCTCTTACTATCTTTTGGAATAGTGAATCTCTCTGCCTTTTTATCGCTAATCCTGAACAAATTCTTCGAGATTCCATTAAGAGGTAAGAATGCGAAAAGGCTCGTATTCGTGATAAACATCGTTGTAAGTATAGTCTTCGGCATTTTTTTGACGATCTTTTCGATCAGGCTTTTAATCCTCAAAAGACCTGTCCTCTCGGAGAATGAGGTATTTCCCATGGTTATTGCCCTCTTATCGTCCATCTTTTTGATAGTCCTTGCCTATATGATGCTTAAGAATAGATATCAAAGGCAGGTTCTGGAGGCAGAGTATCTGAAGAGGGCAAGTTTAGAATCGAAATTGAAGGTACTGCGCTCGAGACTCGATTCCCATTTTCTTTTCAACCTACTGGAAAACATCGCGGAGATAATGAGGACCTCTCCAGAATCCGCAGAGAATGCTTTATTGTGCCTTGCAGATCTCTATCGTGAATCCCTAAACACGCCAATGATGTGGCAACTGAAGAGAGAGGTAAACTTCATAGAGAAATACCTGAAACTGGAGAAGATCAGGTTCTCAAACAAGTTGACATATGAAGTAGTGCTTCCGAAAGATCTGGAAGCAGTCAGGATCCCTGCCCTGCTCATTCAACCGTTGGTGGAAAATGCAATAGTACATGGATTGAAATATCCCAAGGGTGGTAGTATTACAATTGAGGTAGCTCGAGATAGCGGCTTTGTCATCATTCGAATCCTCAACTCAGGACGTTTCTCAGATGAGATCCACTTTGGACATGGATTATCCATCGTCCGAGATAGATTGCAGAGTCATTTTGGAGAACAGGCGAGTGTTCGTATCTGTGCAGAAGGCGATCGTACTGTCGCTTTGGTAAAATTCAGATATGAGGAGGCGAGAAAAGATGAAAGATAGATTTACCTGTGGAATTGTAGAGGATGAGCCTCTTCCATTGAAGAGATTGGTAAGGATTCTCGAAGGATATGGAGCGGAGATAAGTTTCACGGCGAGTTCTTATGAAGATGCTAAGAAACTTATAGAGGCTGAAAGGCCACGTGTGTTGTTTCTCGATATAAACTTAGGGGAACGAAATGTATTTGAACTGTTAAAAGAAGTAAAATACGAACCCATGGTGGTTTTCATAACTGCATACGACGAATATGCGATAAAGGCGTTTGAAGAGAACGCCATCGATTATATCCTAAAGCCTTACTCCAAAGAACGCATAGAAAAGTGTTTGAACAGATTACGAAAGAAAAATACACCTGTGAATTCCGAATTGATCGAGTTATTAGAGAATCTGCGGTCTCAAAAACAACGGATACGTGCACGAGATGGAGAAGATATCGTATTACTGAACCCTGATGAAATCATATATGCAAAAGCGGAAGAGAAGAAAATATATATCGTAGCAGACTTCGGTAAATTTAGCTACGAAGGTACTTTGAACGATCTACAAAAGGTGTTACCTACAAGCGAATTTTACAGGATACACAAGAGCTACATAGTGAGAATAGGGGCGGTGCAGAAGATAAAAAGGTGGTTTGCAGGGAGTTACATAGCCGAACTTATCGATGGGACACACCTAAAGATAGCAAGAAACGTACAGAAGGACTTTTTGAATTTGTTCAAGTAGAGAATGAACGAGTTGATATGCATTTTCTTATTGGCGATGTTCATCGAGATATATCCAGTGGATCGAGTCTTTATAGATATGATATAACCCTATTCATTCTTAAATGCGGAAAAGGGCGTTGGCTTGGTTGGAGGTCTATATGTTCCGACTTCCAGTTCTTCTACAGATTTTCCTGTTTCTCTCGCTATTATCTTCAACACCTCCTCTCTGCAATTCTTCCCACCGCATGGTCCCATTCCAACTCTCAAAAGCCTTTTGAGTTCATCGAATGAGGTATACCCTCTACGTATAGCCTCTACTATTTCTTTTTCTGTTACATCTTCACATCTACAGACGATCTTATCGTTCTTGTATTCCTTTACTCTCACACTTCTCACGCGATCCGCATATTCTTTTGGAATAATTATTCTGACCAGATTCGTCTTATCCTTACCCTTTATTACACCTAAAACCTTAACTTCACACACGAAATTCCCATCTCTATCGATACCATCTGCAATGTCTCCAGGCCTTGGAATGGGTAACATCTCATATGGTATTTCCAACAACGATTCTGAATCCGAGTAATCTTCGGTTATCATGAATATGGCCAAACCAGGGCATTTTAGCGCGCAGATGCCACATCCCGTACACTTGCTGTAATCTACGCTTGGCCTCGCATTTATGTCTTTGCCTATGGTTATGGCATCGAAGGGACAAGATGCCTCACAGGGATTGCAGGGGATCTCCTGAAAACATTCCACAACAGGTACACGTTTGTTTTTTGGCATTGTTGATTTAGACGGTTTATGAATTGTTGCATTTGTCTCAAAGGAGTGCCTTTTCCCCAACAACTTTTCGAGTCCTATCCTTATCTTTTTACCGGTGGGTCCTGCTCTAAGCTGATTCAAGTACGACTTTGCCTTTTCCAATTCGTCATCTTCGACGGGATAGCCAAGTGATCTTGCTGCTTCCGTACCCGCTATAGTCCCCTCTAACATTGCAGATGTTGCCTCTTCTATACCGGCAACATCGCCTGCCACGAATATATCTTCTCTTGAAGTTCGCATGTCTTCGTCTCTTACCGGAACGTAGCCACCCAACTCGGGAATGTACTTCATCTCACATCCTGCCTGCCATAGGAGCTCAGCTAATGGAGACAGTCCGACCGCTATGCAAACCGTATCAACTCTGAATTTTTTCTCCGTTCCAGGTATGGGGTTGAATCTATCATCTAACTTCACTACGATAGCCTCTTCTACACTGTTGTAGCCATCCACCCTTTTTATGCTGTGCTTGAAGATGATGGGTATTCCCAATCTTTTGACTTTTCTTGCGTGAACGTCGTATCCACCTACGTGATCCGTTGCCTCTATTATCGCTTGAACATGTATGCCAGCCTGCATAAGCTGATAGGTTACTATCAATCCTATGTTCCCTGCTCCGATCATCAAAACTTCGTTACCGACCTTTATCCCATAGACGTTTACCAGCGTTTGAACCGCTCCTGCTCCATATACACCGGGTAGATCGTTGTTCTCGAATAGAAGGTTTTTCTCTTTAGCTCCGGTGGCTACGATCGTTCTCTTCGGTTTTATCTCCCTAACGACATTGTCTTTTGAGTAATTTACCACGCCGTCTTCATATATACCGAGCACCGTGGCACCCGGGAGTACCTTTGTTCCGGATTCGTAGAGCTCTGATACCAGCTTATTCGCTATGTCTACCCCTCTCATGCCGGCGAATTGTTCGGCAGAACCAAAGAATTTGTGAGTTTGCTTTATCAGTTGTCCTCCCAATTTCAGGCCATCATCTATCAAGACAACATCTGCACCGAGTTTGGCACTCCTTATGGCAGATATACCAGCTGGCCCTCCTCCGACTACCAATATATCGCATTCATTCATCTTCATCGTTCCTCCTTATATCCATTCCATCTTTTAACGGAGTAATGCATGTCCTAACGTTACGGATACCGTTTACCATCATCAAGCAGGAAGAACACTTCCCAACGGCACAGAAGAAACCACGGGGCCTTTTAGATTTGTGACTGTAACTGAACACCTTCACTCCCTGGGCTATTAACGCCGATGCTATGGTATCCCCTTCGTAGCCTACCATCTTCTTTCCCTCGAAAGTGAATTCTATCTTCCTTCTATCCTTTGGAAAAGTCAATATCGGATGTTCTTCTATTCTCACAAAGCTCCCTTCTTTCATACAGAAATTAAACTCCTAATATTATAGCATTGCTTTGTTTTTGCGAAGTGTAATTCGATTTCTTCTTCACAACAGCGAACTTCATGAGGTAGGAGGCATATCTCGATGTGCGAGTGTTGTGAACGGTTGCGAAGCTGCAGGAAGGTAGCATATTGGCGAGAAACAGGATGTTTTGAGTGCATCGGCATTCAAGGAAGAATGCTCGATGCTGACCAATATGCTACCAACGAAAGCAAGCAACATGTTCGTTCACATTGACGACGCACATCGAGATATGCCTCCTACCGAATCCTTGATATACTCCCCTTGTTTCTACAATTTGAGATCGAAAACGAGATGAGTATATAATAAACATAGGGGGTGAGAAGATGGGAAGTTTGCGTTTGGACGGAATTAGTGTAGAATTGAGTGGAAAGACCATCCTTCATAACATCTCCTTTTCTGTTGAATCTGGCAGCACCGCAGCCGTTGTTGGACCATCTGGTTCCGGTAAGACGGTCCTTTTGAAGACCATCGCAGGCCTGATTCGACCTAAAGTGGGAAAGATCTTTGTAGATGATGAAGATATAACATCCTTTTCTCCGGACAAGAGGAAGATGGCCATGGTTTTTCAAAATTATGCCCTCTATCCTCATATGAACGCGAGACGGAATATTGCATTTCCACTCAGCATACTGAGTATGCCATCGAGTGAAATCGATAGTAAAGTCGAAAGGAAGGCAGAGGAGATCGATGGTAATTTAAAGGAGCACTTACCCGAGAAGCCTCACGAGCTTTCAGAAGGCCATAAGCAATTGGCAGCCCTTGCACGTGGTACCATACGGGAGACCCAAATTTTGTTATTAGATGAACCGCTCAGTCAGCTCGATATGCAGATACATATCAAATTCCGTACCGATCTAAAACGATATATAAAGCAGCTGAATATGACGGTTCTTGCCGTATTCAGTACCGTGGAAGATGGTTTCGCTTTAGCCGATCAGATGATCGTATTAAAGGATGGAAGAATAGAGCAGATCGGTAATCCTTCTGATATCTTTTACCATCCAAAGAACGAATTCGTCTTCGATTTTCTATCCATGTACGGTATGAACATCATTGAAGCGAACTTCGATGGGAACGATGTCTTCGTTGATACCACGAAGATCGACTGCGATAAAGCGAGGTTCAAGTTGCCACGAGGTAAGGTTTTGATGGGTGTACGGCCGCATGGCTTTGATATCACCGGATCTGGAATCCGAGGAAAGATCGATATGATAGAAATACTCAATTCTAATTTATTCCTTTTTTATGTAGATACCGATGTTGGTGAGTTGATAGTTATGGAATGCAGTAACGAAGAAAGAGCAATTGGAGATGAAATCTTCCTTTTACCGAAGAGGGATGAGGTCTTCTTCTTCGATCCTTACACTCGAAATTCTCTGGAATACTACGATTAGTCTTCGCAGTATGATTCATGTTAAAATATGAAAGCAAATGGAAACATAAGGGGTGAGATGTAGGTGCTGCAATTCGTCGTAGTAGGCCTGGGAAACTTTGGATTCAACGTGGCGAATACGCTGGAAGCGGATGGGTACGAAGTGCTCGCGATAGATAAGAACGAGGAAAGAGTTCAGGAGAGTGCGAACACCTTGAAACACGTGGTTCAAGCCGATGCAACCCTTCAAGATGTCTTAAAGAGTTTGGGTGTTGGAAACTTCGATGTTGGTATAGTGAGTGTTGGAACGGATATTCAGGCAAGTATTCTGATCTCACTCCTGTTGAAGGAATTGGGAACCAAGAGAGTGATATCGAAGGCTCAAAATCCGCTCCATGGAAAGGTTTTGGAAAGGATCGGTGTAGATACAGTCGTTTATCCGGAGAGAGATACGGCCGTCAGGCTTGCCAAACAGCTTGAAGTTCCATACATGATCGAGCAGGTTCCGCTCGTGAAAGAATACAGCATATATAAGTTGAAGGTTTTGCCCAAGTTCGTAAACAAGAGCTTGAGTGAATTGATGCTGAACAAGAAATATGGTGTAAATGTGGTACTCATAGAGAGGGGAGAAGACATAGTATTTCCTTCTGGAGAGACCGTTATTTCTCAAGCCGATTCCCTTATAGTCGTTGCCACTCAGGACGATTTAAGGATCATGGATTCGGAGGAGGGAAAATGAAGAAGATCCTTGGTAAACTGAGCAACGCCCTAAAGCGCTCTCGAGAAGGCATATTTTCTAAGATACGTGATGTGCTGAAAAGAGGAAAGGTATCGAATGAGGATATAGAGGAGATCGAGGAATTGTTGATCCTGAGCGATGTCGGTGTGGATATGGCTGAAGAATTGACAAACGAATTAAAAGAAAGGCTGAGAGAGAATAAAATGGCATCTCCTTTAGAAGTATTGAAGGAGATTATGAAGGAGAAGCTGAGAGACGGAGATATGAATGGTAATATTACACACTCGAAACCCCATGTTATCCTCATCGTTGGTGTTAATGGTGTTGGTAAGACGACAGTTGCTGCAAAACTCGCAAAGAA
The DNA here is from genome assembly GCA_015486095.1 of Thermotogae bacterium. Classification (GTDB taxonomy): domain Bacteria; phylum Thermotogota; class Thermotogae; order B3-G13; family B3-G13; genus B3-G13. The sequence continues at coordinate 733 of WFSK01000150.1, read as the reverse complement.
ATATATGGATGAAGGGAAGAGTGTCCTTTTAGGAGCAGCAGATACCTTCAGAGCGGCGGCGATAGATCAGTTGAAGATATGGGGAGAAAGGGTGGGGGTGGAAGTCATTGCTCACAGACCAGGTGCAGATGCAGGAGCAGTGGCCTACGACACAGTGAAGGCAGCTATGGCAAGAGGCATTGATGTAGTTATAATAGATACGGCAGGGAGACTGCACACGAAGCATAATCTCGTAGAGGAGTTGAAAAAGATATCACGTGTGATAAGGAAGGTAAAGCCTTCTTCTCCTGAGGAAGTCTTGTTAGTCTTAGACGCGACTACGGGTCAAAATGCCATAAAACAGGCTCGTATATTCAAAGAATCTGTGGGAGTGAATGGGCTGATCGTAACGAAATTGGATGGAACTGCCAAAGGCGGGACTATTTTTGGTATAAAGAAAGAACTCGACATTCCTGTAAAATTCATAGGAGTAGGTGAAGGAATAGATGATCTGGAATCATTCGATGCAGATGAATTCGTAGATGCTATGTTCGAAGGGAACCTCCATGAGTGAAAAGAAGAATTTCTGGCTAAAGGACATGGTGTGCCCACTTTGTGGAAATACATTCAAGAGTGTTAGGGTGGCTTCCTGGGCGATAAGATTGAAGGAAAGGGAAGAGGACCTTAGACCAATATACGTGGGAGTTAATCCTCTGTACTATTCATTTATAACCTGTGACAAATGCTATTACAC
>WFSK01000149.1 GCA_015486095.1 Thermotogae bacterium | reverse complement strand
TTCTGAGCGTTATTTTACTTTGTTATTTACCCTTGATTCTATAACAGATCTTGAAACTGATGCCAGAGATACATACACATTAGCTGCACTTGAAAAGCGAGTGGATGGAATGATAATTTTTGATTCAGAAATTTCTGAAGAACGAGTGGAGACCTTTACTTCGAGACACGTTCCAGTCGTCCTTTTAGATTATCATGGTAATAATCAAAAAGTCGATTGGATATCCATCGATAACTTCAGAGGCAGTTATTCTATGATGATGCATCTCATTAAAGTGCATGGTTTTAAAGATATTGCCTTCGTAGGCGGACCAGAACTATCTTTTGATAGCAATGAAAGACTAAAGGGATATAAAATGGCCCTAAATGATGCAGGTATACCCTTAAAGGACAACATGATATTCCATAGTGATTTTACTCGCAGGGGAGCATACGAGATAGCAGATAGAATTTTCGAATCCTGTAAACCGGAGGCAATCTTCGCTGCCAATGATGAAACCGCACTCGGAGTAATGGAGAAGCTTAAAGAAAATGGGATCTCTCCTGGAAAGGATATTGCAGTGGTGGGTTTTGACGATGCTATATGGGCGAAGTTCGTAGAACCGGGCATAACAACTGTTCATCAACCTATGTATTCCTTGGGAAAACTTGCAGCAGAAACGCTCCTGAAGAGGTTACGGAATCCTGGAAGAGAAGAGATTACGCATCTTATCCTACCCACAAGGGTTATAATCCGTGAATCTTGTGGTTGCAGAAAGTAAAACCTCTGCCGCTGTGAAACCGGTTACATATATCTGGAGGTGAGGCATTGTGAAGAAGGTAGTAACGGTACTTGTGGTGTTGGTCTTGATCTCCGTTAGCCTTATGGCAGTTAAGATTACAGTGACTGCCCCTTATGCGGAGATGTTCAACTTCCTTCAAAAGGAAGCAAAGGTTTTTATGGCACGTAACCCTGACATCGAAGTCGAGGTTATCCATGAACCCCAAGGAGGACAAATCGCAGCACTCATAGCAGCTGGTAATGCACCTGATATCTTCATCGGTGTTTTTGGGTATATGCCAGAGAAATATGCGAGTATGGGGAAACTTGTCGATCTCAAGGAATTACTCGGATTCGATGCACTCAAAGATAGAATCTATACTGGTATGTACGTATCCAACGATGGCGGTGTTTATTACATACCCTGGATGTTAACCACACAGATGATGATCTACAACAAAGAGTTGTTTAAGGAGGCAGGCCTGGATCCTAACAGGCCACCCGAGACTTTTGCAGAATTTATAGAGTATGCAAAGAAGATTTCTGCTCTCCCTAAGAGACCGGATGGCTCCAAGGTTTATGGGACCGTTTTTTGGAACGATGCACTCGTATGGGGTGGTTGGTATTGGACTATGTTATCTCAAATATATTATAATTTTAATGGTGGAAGATATCAGCTATTCGATAAACTTGGACTTGATATAGTCTTTGATAAGCCGGAAGCGAAGATGAGAGAGTTCTTCACCTTCTGCCGTGAGGCTCAAAAGTATGCTCCCCCGACTATGGAAAAGAATTTCTTCTCACGGACTATAGGAATGTGGTTGCAATATGGTTACTCATGGAAGGTGAATCTTAAGAATGCAAAAGACCACCCAATGGTCATTGGAAAAGATGTTGCAGTTGCCCCTATTCCAGTTCCTGTAAGAGGCATGACACATTATTCTACTCTTGATGGAAGATCCCTTATGATATTCAAATCAAATAAAGAACGTGAATTAGCAGCCTGGAAGTTTATAAACTTTCTTATGGAACCAGATATTAACTTTGAAGCCTGTAAAGTGCTTGGGTACTTGCCTTCTTTAAAAGAATTGAAAGACGATCCATATTTTAAGCTCCCAGAAAATGCTCCTTTTGTTGCACAACTTGCACATGCTATCCCCAATGAACCTGTTGCCGCACTCGATGAAGTCTCGAATGTCTTGCTTTCGGCTTACGCGGATTGTGTGGTTAAGAGACAAATAACTCCAACTGAAGCCGTGGAAAGAGCAGCAAAGCAGGCACGAGAGATATTGATGGGAAAGAAATAAGGGATAGATTACACCCGGGGAATATTCCCCGGGTGTAATTTCACGGAAAGGATAAGCACCTATGAAGTTAATACATACGATCGACAAGTACAAGTGGGGATATATATTCGTTGCACCATGGATAGTATTGTTCTGCATTTTCGGTCTCTATCCTATATGGCTTTCGATTAAGTTAACCTTTTTGAAGTACAATCTGCTTGAACCAAGTAAGGTCAGGTTTGTGGGGCTTAACAATTGGTTTAATGGAATAAGAGATGGGATGTTTTGGTTGAGTTTAAGAAACATCGTATACAATCAAGTTATATTCATTGCACTCACCTTTTTCATATCTCTTGGAGTAGCTATTTGTCTTTATAGGATCGTTAGATTCAGCAGTTTCTTTAGAACTGCCTATTTTATGCCTGTTATTACTTCTATCGTTGTTGTTATGATAGTTCTTGGTTATATTTCTGGCCCAGAAGGTCCACTACAAACCTGGCTTCTGAAGATCGGTGTTCTTAAGCACGGGATATATTGGAAGATAATGCCGCCTTTGGTAATGCCTGTATTAGCAGTGATCAATTCCTGGAAGTGGTTTGGAATACAAGCGGTTATCTTTCTCGGTGGTATATCTGCCATTCCAACCAGTTATTATGAAGCAGCTGAACTCGATGGAGCAACTACGCGACAGATGTTTTGGAGGATCACCTTTCCCCTTTTAAGGCCTCAAGTATTTTTTATTCTCGTTATGAATGTGATCTACGGTCTACAGATGTTTACCGAGGTTTATGTGAATTTTGATCTATATGGCGGTGTTCATCATGCTGGCCTTACTCCGGTGCTTTACATATATGCGATAGGATTAGATAAGTTTAGAATGGGTTATGCTTCAACTCTTGGAATATTATTGGGAATAATTATACTATTCTTAACTATTCTGGAGTTCAAATTTATAAAAAGGCGGGTTGATTAAATACAATGATTAAAACTACAAAGACATCTACGAGTTTATCGTATATCTATCTTACTCTTGGATTGATCTTCGTACTCTATCCTTTCATCTTAATGGTATTGAATTCATTTAAGCCAGGCCCTGAAATAATGCATGCTCCTAATGCTTTACCTTCCAGATTAACCTTGTCTGGTTATATAGGAGTATTCAGGGATCTAAATATACTCAATTTATTTAAAAATTCCTTCATAATTGCCATTTCTATCATGTTATTGAATGTCTTTTTGGATTCTATGGCGGCTTTTGCTATATCGAAAATAAGATTCCCGGGTAGTGAATTACTCTTCAGATTTATGTTGATGACGATGATGATTCCCGGTGTACTCTTCTTCATACCCACATATACTATGCTTTATAGATGGGGTTGGGTAAATCACTTCAGATCTCTCATCATTCCAGGAGCGGTAGGAGTGTACAACATATTTCTCATTAAGCAATTCATGGAACATATCCCAGATCAGTTGATAGAAGCAGCTCGAATAGATGGAGCTTCGTATCCAGAGATATATCTTAATATTATGCTACCGATGAGTCGTCCTGTGCTTGCAACGGTAGCAATATTAACATTTATGGGGAGCTGGAATGATCTCTTTGGCCCCTTGTTATACCTGCGTGATCAGAAGAAATGGACGGTTCAGCTTGGGCTTCATCTCTTTTCCGGTGGGGTTCCAGGACATAAGATAGAGGAAGTATGGGCTGCCAACGTTATGATAACGTTACCCATAATAGTTATCTATTTTTTCCTGCAAAAGGAGTTTATCAAAGCGTTCACCGATGTGGATCTCAAGTAAGGAGGAAAAGTGAAAAGGTATACAAAATTTCTTATATTATTTGGAATAGTGATACTTGTGATACTAACCGCATACATTTCTGCTTGGCTTAAGGTGTACAACCTTGGAAAACAGTATATGAGGCTTGCTATGAAGATGGAATCGCAAGGAAAATTGATAAAGGCTCTTGAAGGCTATGAGGAATATAATGATGAAAAGAGTAAATATGTAGATTATGCCGGATATGTAACGATATCAGTCATGTTTGATACATCGACATCTTTTCCAAAACCTAAGATAGTAGTTATTGCCAGGAAGAAGGTATTTAAGATTTTATCTTGTCTCCCTGTAGCGAACCTTGAATCATACTTCAGAATGATAATGAGAAAGGAGCATCCCTATAAATATTATATTCTTGCAGAATTGATAAACAGATTTAAGCAAAAGGGTAATTTACAGAAAGAAGACTTCTACACAAGGATCTTCGAGGAGCTAGGTGGGAAAAGAAGAGATATAGACAGGTATTATACTCAAATACATTCTAGCCTTGAAAGTATGTAGGCATGTAAAGGAGGTATTATGGAGTTATTTAAAACCAAGTATGGTTATTTCAGCGAAGAAGGAGATTACATTATAACGAATGTGAAGACTCCCAAGCCTTGGGTTAATGTACTTTCCAATGGAAGATATGGGGTTATACTATCACAGGTGGGATCGGGATATTCTTTTTACATAGATGCCACTGAGGTTTGTATAACTCGGTGGGTACAGGATATGATCAGGGATAATTACGGTAAATATCTATATATAAGGGATGAGGATACGGGAGATGTTTTTTCAGCAACTTATCAACCAGTTCGTGCTGATGGAAAATATAAGGTTATCTATAGCCCTGGATGTGTAAGATATATTACAGCCTTCAAAGATTTTTCGATCGAAGAGATCGTATTCGTTCCCATCGAAGATATGTTGGAGATCGCATTGGTGAGAATTAAGAACAATTCAACAAGAAAACTCAGATTGTCCTTCTTTACCTATTTCGAACTGAATCTGGGTACGATGAAAGATATACACCGTGAATTCCATCGCCTGTTCATGGAGACAAAGTTTGATGGAAGAGTTAATGGTATAATTTCCAAAAAGTACTTATGGGCAAGTGGCATATCACATTGGAACACTTCTTTCCCATATACGATTTTTCACACAGCGAGTTTACCGATTCGTTCTTTCGATACCAGTAAAGAAAAATTTTTAGGCATGTACGGGGAGCTCAACCTGCCTCAGGCGGTTGAAAGAGGTGTATGCACCAACTCTCAAGGAAGATATATAGATGGAATCAACGTTTTGAACTTTTCAGTCGATCTCGAAAGAGATGAGGAAAAGGAATTCCAGATATTACTTGCTATTTCTCAACGATATGAAGAGATTCAGAGAATATCAGAGAAATACAATGATATGAATGTGGTAAAGGCTGAATTGTTAAGGGTAAGAGATGAATGGGAGAACATACTCAGTAAATTTAGAATATCAATGCCTGATAAAGATGTGGAGATACTTATGAACAGGTGGTTACCTTATCAAACCATAGCGGGTAGATTGATGGCAAGAACAGCATATTATCAAGTAGGTGGAGCTTATGGTTTTAGAGATCAATTGCAAGACAGCCTCATCGGCTTAATACTCGATCCCTCCATTACACGAAAACAAATACTGCTCCATGCATCACATCAATATAGTGATGGTACAGTTCAACATTGGTGGCTTCCTTTTACCAATAGTTCTCCTAAAGAGAAATGGTCTGATGATCCATTGTGGCTAATATTCGTAGTAATAGAATATCTCCGTACAACCGGCGATAAGGAGATCTTGAAGGAGATCTTACCATATATTGATGATGGGAAAGATACACTTTATTCCCATTGTATGAACGGTATAAAAGTTGTGAAGAGGAATAAGAGTGAGAGGGGTATCCCTCTTATTCTTGATGGTGATTGGAATGATGGAATGAATGCTCTAGGAGTTAGGAAAAAGGGGGAAAGTTTTTGGCTTCTTGAGTTTTATTATTTAATACTCAAGGAAGTTAAGAATCTTTTTCCATTAACATATGAGGATAGAGATCTAATTCAGGAAGAAATGCGATCTATCGAAGTTCTTTTCGATAAAGTTGCCTGGAATGGCCATTGGTTTAATCGTGCTACTCGGGATGATGGGACGATAATAGGTAGTCCAAATACAGATGGAAGGATATTCTTAAATGCTCAGAACTGGGCGGTTATATCAGGTATTGGGGAAAAGGAGCATTCTCTGAAGGCTATGGGGGAAGTGAAGAAGAGATTAATGACCGATTATGGGCCTCTAATTTTCTCTCCTCCTTATGATACGCCAGACAATTCTATAGGATATCTCAGCAGGTATGCCCCGGGTACCCGGGAGAATGGTGGAATATATACTCATGCAGCTGTATGGACCATGTGGGCTGCATGGCTTCTGAACGATCGGGAGTTATGTGATAAGATATACGATACCCTCTCTCCGATCCTCAGGAGTTTCAAAAATCCAGATCTATATACTGCTGAACCGTATGTTTTGTCGGGTAATAGTGATGGCTTAAGATCTAAGATACCTGGAAAAGCTGGCTGGAGCTGGTACACAGGCTCTGCCGGTTGGTTTTATAGGAGTATATTTCATTATCTATTGGGGATACAATTTACGGTTGATGGCATTCTTATACGTCCCTGTACAAATAAAAGGTGGCGATCGGTAGAGTTAAAGTTTTTTGTTCGTAGAGGAAAATATATAGTATGCTTCAATAATCCACAAAGCTTACCTCTTCCTGAATTAAAGAAGATCAAGTTAGATGGAGAATATGTAGAAAAAGAGGTCATTCCTTATATGAAGGGGACTCACCGTGTAGAGGTATTATAATTAAGGATCAGATTTCTTGTATGAAGTGTTAGAGAAAGATCAGGATTCCCGAACGTGAGACTTATAATGATTGCGGATATCAGCGAGAGGATGCTTGTCATGAAGAGGGTGTTGACAGGCATAGCGAAGTGAACGAAGACTTATCGCTGGTGAATAACAGGATGTTATGAATGTGGCGGCGTTTAAGGAAGAACGCTCGCCACTGACCAGCGGAAAGTCGAGTGAACGAGCGATAAATGCTTGCACCATCCCTGAACAGATCACACATCATAATCCTGCAAAACCAACCGAATAGAGCATAGGGTACGCTCACGCCTGCCTCGAAACAACGATGCGCATTTACATCAATCGCTTCATCAACTTTTTTATTATACAGCCTCGAATAATTGACACAAATACTTTCAATAGATTATAATTGTTTGTGATAATGATGGTCTATGAAAGCCCTCATCGTCTAGGGGTCGAGGACATCGCCCTTTCACGGCGGTAACTGGAGTTCGAATCTCCATGAGGGCGCTCATAAGGGAACGTAGCTCAGTGGGAGAGCATCTGCTTTACACGCAGGGGGTCGTAGGTTCGAATCCTGCCGTTCCCACTAGTTTTTACGGACCCGTGGTGGAGATGGTTACCATGCCGGCCTGTCACGCCGGAGGTCGCGAGTTCGATCCTCGTCGGGTCCGCCATTCAGATGGCGAGGTAGCTCAGGTGGTAGAGCAGTGGACTGAAAATCCGCGTGTCCCCAGTTCGAGTCTGGGCTTCGCCACTTCCATGAAGGGCCACTTTTATGAGTGGTCCTTTGTTTTCCTCGTAGCGATCTTTTGAAGTAATTCGTTGACCTTTTCGTATATGTCATATAATTCGGGATCGATCCTCTTTAAGGCCTTTCCCTCTTTTTCTATTACATCTTGTTCGTTCCGAGCAATTGGCCCGGTTATCGCATCTTCGATGGAAGAGCTTTCGATGTTCTTCAAGACCGATCTTACCATGGGTAATGAAACCTTCTTCCAGGTCTCTTCATTTATACCGATCTTTTCGTAGATGTATCTTGAGATATCGAGCATAGCGAGTGTGAAGTTGGCAGCGATGACTGCAGAAAGATGGTAAAGAGGTTTTTCCTTCACATATATGTGGATAGCACTACCATTTAAGGCCTTTACCAATCTTTCAGCGAAGGATAAACCCTTTCCCTTCCCTTCGATGCCGAAATAAATTCCGGAAGGAAGCGGAGCAGGAGGATAAGATGAAGAGAAGGAGAAATTGGGGTGGATGCTTGCTACATCCGTAGATCTATCGAACACATCACTACCGAGAGCACCAC
>WFSK01000148.1 GCA_015486095.1 Thermotogae bacterium | reverse complement strand
GAACCGCCTTCCTCTCCTTTGAAAACAGCGAAGCCAAAAACGGCATCTTAATGGGGAAATGTTTCTTAAGGGATTCTACTCTTATCAAGACGCTATCTTTTCCATCCATTTCTATCCTACTCCTTATCTCCGTATAGCCAACACTTGACTTTCGCACCATTTACATCGAATAAAGGAGGCTCCTTCTCTCTGCAGATCTTCATAGCCTTATCACACCTTGGAGCAAATCTGCAACCTTTTGGTGGAGATATCAAATTGGGTGGCGAACCTGGTATATAAGAGAGATCCATATCCTCTATTATGGTGTTCGGAATGGAATGCAAAAGTGCCTTCGTATACGGATGTTTTGGTGACTCATAGAGTTCTATGGCATCGGATATCTCCATAATGTGCCCGGCGTACATAACTATTATCCTGTCGGCTAATTCTGCAACGACACCAAGGTCATGCGTTATCAAGAGCATGGACATGTTGAATTTACGCTTCAACTCCTTTATCAATTCTATGATCTGAGCCTGTACGTTCACATCGAGAGAAGTAGTTGGCTCATCTGCTATAACGAGTTTGGGATTCAAGACCAGGCCGAGGGCGATCATGACCCTTTGACGCATTCCTCCGCTGAATTCGAACGGATACTCGTTTAGGCGAGACTCACTTATCCCAACTGCTGTAAGTGCCTTAGCGGCCATACTCATAGCTTCTTCCTCCGATATCTTCGGTATGTGAGTACGAATCATCTCTATGAAGTGATCTTTTACCTTCATAACAGGATTAAGAGAAGTCATGGGGTCTTGAAATATCATGGTTATCTTACTCCCTCTGATGGATTGCATCTCCTTCTCACTTTTGCTTATGATGTCTTCACCATCGAAGTGCAGCCTTCCCATCATGGTAACAGTAGAAGGTAAGATCTTCATCAATGCCAGGCCCAGCGTCGATTTCCCGCATCCCGATTCCCCAACTAAACCTATGGTCTCCTTCTCTTTCATGGTAAAGCTAATACCATCTACTGCCTTAACGATGCCATGCCTTAGATTGTAATAAACTCTCAACTGCTCCAATTCTAAAAGGGTGTTTGCATCTCTACCCATCAGCGTCTCTCCCCTATATTTGGATTAAGATATTCATTCAAACCTTCTCCGAGTAGACTAAAACCCAAGACGATCAATATGATCGCAAGCCCAGGGAACAATACCATCCACCAATCGTTTTGCAAGAGGAATCTCTGTCCGTTATTCAGGTCGTAACCCCAATCAGGAGTGGGTGGAGCTATGCCAAGTCCTAAGTAACTCAAACCTGCCTCGGTCATTATCGCGTCCGCGAGATTCATCGCCATTATAACCACTATCGAGGGAAATGTGCTCGGAAATATATATCTGGAAAGGATCGTCCTGTTTTTGGCACCTATAGCCCTTGCTCCTTCTACGAATAACTCATTCTTCAAAGAAGTAACTTGATTCCTGACCACTCTGTAATACGTGGGTACGTACACGACTGTTATCGCTATAGAAATGTTGATCACCCCAGGTCCGAGCATGGCAGCTATAGCTATGGCGAGAATGAGACCCGGAAATGCATATATAGAATCCATTATCATGGTCATTATCCTGTCGAACAACTTTCCCACATATCCTGCCATTAGACCAAGAGGGACTCCTATAATAGATGCCATTGCAACGGATAAAAACGAGATCATGAGTGCTATGCGTGTTCCATAGATCACCCTGCTGAGCATATCTCTACCCAGATTGTCTGTACCAAACCAGAATTTATGATTCGGAGCCAAGAATCCTTTACCAGCTGCATGGATCGGATTGAATGGAGAAATGATAGGAGCAAATATAGCGAGAAAAAAGAAGAACAAGACTAAAATGAGTCCCACGATTATCATCTTACCCGTGGCTGATGCGGACAGATCTCCGAGGAATGTGGCTATTCTATGTGATAAAAATCGTCTTGTAACAGTCTTCTCTACCATTTTTCCCTCCCTTTAGTATCTTATTCTTGGATCTATCCATGCGTTTATCACATCTATTAGTATACTCACCACAATGATGAAGAAGGCGATGAATACTATGCTTCCTTGGATAGCAGCAAAATCCCTGTATCTTATCTTCATCACGAGATATGAACCTATACCTGGCCACGAAAACGTGGTTTCTGTGAGAACGGCTCCAGCAAGTAATAGTGCGAACTGGAGCCCCATTATCGTTAGTATCGGTACGAATGCGTTCTTGAGTGCATGTCTGTAGACCACTGCTCTTTCCTTTATCCCTCTTGCCCTCGCAGCCTTTACGAAATCCATGTTCATGGTGAGCAACATGTTTCCCCTCACCATCCTGACGAATATACTCGATATGACTATTCCCAATGTTGTGCCCGGCAGCAATATATGTCTAAAGGCGTTCCATAGAGATTCCCAGTTCCCGGTTATAAGGGCATCTACAAGATAAAGCCTCGTGATAGAGGTAGGCTCCATCATAGGAGATATCCTCCCTGAAACGGGTAACCAATGTAAATTCACACCGAATATCAATTGCATCATCATGCCGAACCAAAAGACTGGTATGGAATAAACGATTATAGCATAACTTCTGGCGGTGATATCCGTGATCTTATCGTAACGTCGTGCCGCTTCACTTCCCCAAAAGATTCCTATCAAGATCGCCACAACCATAGCGTAAAGTGTTAATTCCACAGTTGCCGGGAATCTCTCCAATATCTCCGTTAAGACGGGTCTTTCGGTTAGAGTTGACCTTCCCATATCACCGATCAGAAGTTTACCGAGATATTTAACGTATTGAACTGCTATAGGGTCGTTTAATCCCAGATTTGCCCTCATCTGTTTCACCACTTCCGGAGGTGCCTTCGGACCGAGTATCGCCGTTACGGGATCACCGGGCATGATCCTCAGCACGAAGAAGACTATCGTGAGCAGGATCAACATCATAGGTATAGCGAGAAGTATTCGTGTTATAACGTAATACTTCAAAGATGACATTACATATTTCACCTCACTTCAAAAATACGATTATTATACCAATATCATCGGGACCATTTCCCTGTATAGCTGCAAGCTTCCTTCCATCTGGTGATAACGTCCAACCTTCAAACCACCATCCCGCCTGCCCTTTCGTCGTGCCGGTCCTGAAGTTCGGGCCTCCTAAGGTCTGCGTATATCTTTCCTTCAACCTACCTCTCAAAAACAAGGGTATGGTTTCGATCGGCCTTATTACCTCCTCTTTCACCCCTCTCAAAGACTCCTCTATATCATCTATCGTCAATACTCCCTTCCTCCTACCGAGATTTGGGTTGAAGTTCAATTCCTTCAACATCTCTTTATCTACCTTCTCTACTCTTATCTTTACTCCCTTTTTCGGTATCCTAACTATCTTAAGTCCTTCCTTGGTGTTGAGTATTATTTTATTGCCCTTTGCAGAGAGGGGAACACCGGGAAGCAGTATACTTTCCGCACTCACATTCCCTTCCAGTAAGGACTTATCACTCAGATACAGTACTCTTCCAACCACATATGCCCTATCATTTATCAGGTGAGGGGAACTAATGAAACTTCCAGTTTCAGATATCTTTGCCTTCTTCTTCGTCTTTATATCCACTACATATATCCCTCCTCCTTTGGATGAAGGCAGGTCTACAGAATATGCCACCAACTTCCCATCCGATGAAAAGGTGGGGTGGAAGATCTCTTTCCCCGATGCTATTCGCCTCTCAGTCTTCGTCTCCAGGTTCACTATCCAAACGGCATCCCAACTGCTGTAAACGAGTTCTTTGCCATCCGATGAAAATGCCACGGGACTCAGTCCAATGCCGTGTTTCACTTTTACTTCATTTACCAATCTTCCATTGAGATCGAAGAATTGAAAAAATTTACCGTTTCGAAAAGGATAATATACTACGGTCGAGATCACCTCACCATTCGGTAACCAGGAGACCGATGAGAT
>WFSK01000147.1 GCA_015486095.1 Thermotogae bacterium | reverse complement strand
TTTTTGTATACTCACTTTTTCGAAGTCATCTCATCAACAATACACCTCTTGTCGATGCCTAATACAATATGCCCAAACGATCCTTTTCTTTATCGTCGATTTCGTAGACGACCCTAAAATCTCCAATTCAATACCTTTACCTCTAGCAGATCATCCTTGTCCGGGATCTCTGGCATGGAGGACATCCATCCGCTATCGTGATCTATTATGATATCTCCTAATAATTCATTCGGTTGATACTTGTCTGGATTAAGATATATCTTATACAGAGCATAACCAGCTGTACCTATACCGATGAACATGCCAACGGTCATATATGCCTTTATAGTAGATTCATCCCAATATGGATCTAGCCCCAAAGAGTATGCCCATATGCCTTCGAATGGTGGGAGACTGAGGACCGCGAGGGCAGCTCCACTCAGGAATACACTTCCATATCTCTTCCATCTTAAGGATATAGGCAAGACAATAGTCCTTCCCGTAACCTCAGATGTGATCTTATATGCAAGGTCTAAAGCTGCCTGCCGAGGTAAGTTAGAAGCATTTAGCCTATTGACTTCGTCACTCACAGAATAGCATATCTCACCCGTGCCTACATCTACAACCCTCGCAGTGACAAGAAGATTTATCAGATTTCCAGATCGGTAATCGTATTCTGTGTGCTCTATCCTACCGAATACAAGATAATCCGCTCCCAAGAGTTTTCCCACTTCCTTTGCAGTTTCAGGTTTTAACATCCCTGCCATACCCAGTTTGTATTCCTGGATTATCTTATCGAGTTTGCCGCGTTCGACTACCCTGAAAGTGCCAAGTTGCACGAGATAATTCTCCAACAGATTTCCCATCCCAGAGGCTATCCTTCTCGACCTATAACTCCCCGCCTCACACTCGAAAGGGAAAACCGCCACCACTTTATTATCGGCAAAAGTAATGGTAAGCAAGCTCAGCATTAGGAATAGGAAGAGTGAAGATATCTTTCTCAAAACCATCGTTCTTTCACCTCTTCGAAGAGTTGATCACGATCTTCGACATGCCGACCTCCGTTATATCCAGGATATAACCTTTCAGCTTAACAAATCTCCTTATCTTCTGTGCCAATAGTTGTGATGTACCTATAACGGTAACATCTATCTTTGCAATGCCTTTAGAAAAAGATCTACCGTACACTTCTCTTACCCCAGGCAAAGCCTTGAGAATAGATATGAAGGCATTGTAATCATCGATATCCTTCATTCCAATAACGAGTAATTGGACGTTCATACCATTATCCACAGCCATTACCCAATTCGCTATGATCTTTTCGATCATATACTTCGCTAATTCATCACCAGCAGATTCTAAAGCCTTCTTTCCAGCTATTTCAGCAGTCAGATCGGCACTTCCTCTTTGAACTGCTTTTGCCGCTATGATCTCACCTGTATCAGCCCATATAGCACGTGCAAGAATGGAAGCACGTGCGGTCTGTAGACCCATCAATTCTCCCCCACTCTCACTGAATGCCTCGCCGGTTATTATCACATCTGCTCCGAATTCTGCCCCAAGTCGTTCGGCAGCATCCTTGTTTCCCTGAGCCGCAAGTCTAACCATGTTAGAATACCTTATCGCTTTTACCTGTCTTTGATCCACAACGTAAAATCCTTTTTCGAGTAGCGTGTGAATCACAGCCGTTTCTCCTGCCGGGTCAGGCACAGATCTGCCAAGTTGCCTTTCTGGTATCACTACCATGACCCTCGGCTTGTTCATGAACATGATGATATCGTAGATGTTGTCTTCCAATATCTTCTTGCTGATCTTGAATTTTACTTTTACCACAACGGTATTATCCGAGGCCCTTGACATAGAGATGACCTTCTGTCCAAGGATCATTCCATGGGTTCTGGTTAGTACCGTTTTATCGAGGAGTTCGTAATTACTCACCATCGTTCTTCCAGTAAGATAAAAACCAACTTCTTGCTGAAGTGCCTTAACAGCTGCATCCCTTATTGCATCTTCCTCATTAATACCCATCCCTTTGGTAGTCACGACTACCGTTTCATCAATGGGCTTGACAGGGGTAGGATGTTCTACAACGATCTGGTGCTGTGTTGTACATCCCGCTAGAAAGAAAAGTATGAGGAAAAAAGGGAGTAGCTTTTTCATAGTGTTTCTCACGAATTCATTCTCCTGGCTTCTTCTCCCCGGCTACACCATTTGTAGGAGCCGTTATTATCGTTTTACCTAACAGTTTCTCGAGGTCTTTCTTGTACACCCTTACAG
>WFSK01000146.1 GCA_015486095.1 Thermotogae bacterium | reverse complement strand
CCATCTTTACAAGCAATCCGATGTTCCATATGTTCACCTGTATGCCACTCGTCATCCAAATGTGACTCTACAAGATGAAGTTCAGACATTTTTACATGGAATTCAACAATTCCTTGATGGTCTTTATATCATCGGCATGTGTGAATTCTTTCTCAGGGGTCTCGAGCACAAGAGGCTTCGACAGGATCAACGGATTGGAAAGGAGTGTTTTCATCCCCTCAACCCCTATGTATCCCCTTCCTATGTTCTGATGTCTATCTTTCGCCATACCGAGAGGAAACATAGAATCGTTCAGATGGATCATATGGAGTTTTGATAATCCCACGTTTTCTTCTATCTCGTTCAAGATCCTCTCCAATGTCTCTGGAGTCCTTGGGTCGTAGCCTGCATCGAAGCCATGACAGGTGTCGTAGGTAACACCTATCCTCGAATCGCCAACCTTATCTATAATGTACTTCATATGTTCCCATTTATAACCTATGTTTCCACCTTTCGGAGAAACGTTCTCTAAGAGAATAACTATATCCGCATCTGCAAACGTCTTCATCACCCCCGATAACATCCGTACGATCCTTTCTAATCCTTCTTTTTCTCCTGCTCCTTTATGACTACCAGGATGTACGTTGTAGTACCTTAGCCCAAGCTGAATTGTCATCGAGATCTCATTTTGCATGAGTTGAAATACCTTCTCTTGAAGCGATTCTTCAGGTGTAGCCATATTCACTAAGTAACCAGAATGAACGAATATCGGAACGTCGTATCTCTTCATCTCACCCTGAAGTTTTTCCCTCATTCCAGGTCTTATCTCATCTGCCTTCCAGGAACGGGGATTCTTGATGAAGATCTGTGCCACATTTCCCCCGATCTCCCTCGTCCTTTTAGGAACGGTAGATACATCACCCTTCGTAGCCATATGAGCTCCTATTCTTATCGTTGACATCTCTCTCATCACTTCCCTTATTCGATAGGTCTTTTCGATGGTATACCTGGACGACGCGGATATCTGGAAGGGGTTTCTTTCATCTTTCTGATAACGGGAATGCAAAGGAGTCTATTGGATATCCGATACCATTTCAACATTTCAACATCTCCTCCCAGGATCTCCAACGCCCTTTTAGCCTTTATCAATTCCTCGTTTACCGTTCTGCCCTTTTGCGGTAAGAAAATACCCCCTATCTTCAGCAGGGGTAAAGCATATTCCACCAAGATACTCAACTTACCAACACCACGGGCTAATGCAATATCGAAATGTGCTTTCCCTTCGTTCCTACAGAAATCCTCTACTCGTGCATTTATCACCTCTACGTTCTTCAAATCTAACAACTCGACCACGTGAGATAAAAACTCTGCCTTCTTTTTAGCACTCTCGATCAAAGTTACATTTACTTTTGGCAACTCTATTGCAACCACAACACCTGGAATTCCCTGTCCACTCCCTATATCCACAACCATATGCCCTGGTTTGGTCGATATCAACTCCGCTATTGCCAAGGCATCTGCAACATGATATCTTAAAAAATCTTTTCTATCTGCTGCCGTTAGATCGAGTTTCTCGTTCTCCTTAAAGATCGCATCAACGTATTTTTTAATCTTCTCACTCGTTGGGATATTGTTCACCATGCCTTGCAAAGGCAAGATTCAACATCAACTTCGTTTCTCTAATCCCTATCCCAAGCATCCTTGCAATGTCATCCGTTTTCCAGTTATCTCGTGCAAGCTCGGCAACGCGCTTTTTGAGTAGCTCGTAATCTACATTAGAATTCGTTTTTCTCGGTGAAGGCAAAACCGCTTCAGTTATGTTAGCATCGATGTCCTGTTCTCTTATCATATGTTCGTCAGCTGGACGTATATCTTTTATCTTATGTTGAAGCTCGCTCCCCTTCTCTTGTTTCCGCAAGTTCTCCAATATTTTTTGGGCATCAGCAACAACTGCATTTAAACGCACTATCATCGAATTAGCCTCTTTTATAACCTCACGAACCTGTTCTTCTTTTTCGGTAAGAAGGTCGATCTTCAAATTGGCGATATGCTTGAATTCATTTATGAACGATGTGATTTCGCTTTCTACTTCATATTCATCGTTATTGCTTCCCCTATTAACTGAAAGAGCACGAATAACGAATATAAGTATCGTTATCAGGATTATTCCCAGCGCCGTTATGTATACCCATTCCATCTTTAGCACTTCCACATCACGGAATTCTGATCTTTTACAAATATTTCATAACATGATATAATAAAACAAAAAGTAAAAAAAGTAAAGAAGGTGAGAGAAGGTGGAGAATGAAAAAAAAGTGGGTGGTTTGTCAACCGGATGAGAGTTCAGTATCTTCTTTAGAACGAGAACTGAACATCCCACGTTTACTTGCCGTATTACTCGTTAATAGAGGTATAGGTACTCCGGAAGAAGCCAAGCGTTTTCTAGAGATAACAGGCGCAGAAGAATACAACCCTTGGAAGTTGAAAGGAATAAAAGATGCTGTACACATTCTCTTAAATGCACGTAATAGAGAAGAATCAGTAGTAGTCTATGGTGATTATGATGTTGATGGCATTACAGGAACTACTCTTCTGCTTTCGGTACTCAGGCGTTTAGGATGGAAAGTAGATTTCTATATACCGAACCGTATGGATGAAGGGTATGGTCTGAGTAAGGAAAGCATATTCGATATATTCGAGAACGGTACTAAGGTTGTTTTAACCGTTGATTGTGGAATAACTTCTGTTGAGGAAATAGAATATGCTCGTTTCCTTGGATTGAAGGTAATAGTAACCGATCATCATGAAATAAAGGATGAACTTCCACGCGCCAATGCCATTGTAGACCCACGGCAACCAGATGACACCTATCCTTTTAAATCCCTTGCAGGTGTTGGTGTTGCGTATAAATTGTTGAAAGCCATTGTGGATGCATTAGGAGTAGATTACCCATTACAAGAACACTTAGATTTAGTCGCACTTGGTACGATAGCAGATGTTGTTCCAATATTAGGAGAGAATAGATATTTCGTTAAAAAGGGATTAGAACGTTTGGCTAAGACAAAATCTGTGGGTGTAAAAGCCTTGTTGATGGCTACTAAAGTAAACCCTTCAACTTTGGATTCCATCGATATATCTTTCAAGATAGCACCGAAATTGAATGCTGTCGGTAGGTTGTCTGACGCATCCTTAGCCTTAAAATTGCTCTTATCCGAAGACAGAGAAGAAGCAGGGAGAATAACAACTGAGCTCATGAAGTACAACTCTAAAAGACAATACATAGAAGGGAAGATCTTTGAGGAAGCCCTCTCCATGATAGAAAAGGATTCGAGATATGAAGAAGAAAAGATCCTAGTTATTGCGGGTAAAGGATGGCATCCCGGGGTTATAGGTATAGTTGCTTCTAAGATCTTATCTCGATATTACAAACCCGTTGTAGTTATAGCTACCGATCCCACGGAGATCGCCAGAGGCTCCGTTAGAGGAATAGATGGCACAAATGTGGTGGAACTGCTGGGACAGGTATCCGACCTATTGCTCGAGTACGGTGGACATGAACTCGCAGCTGGTTTTACGATCAACAAAAAAAACATAAACGAATTCAGAAGAAGGATAAATGAAATAGCAGAACAAACGATAGCGCCAGAATTATTCTCCCCAAGATTATATATAGATAGTGAATTCTATCTTTCCGATATAAATACCAATGTAATGCAAGGATTAGCAAAATTGTCTCCGTATGGACATGGAAATCCTGAACCCACCTTTTTGCTAAAAGACATGAGTATAAAAAGTGTCCACTATTTTGGTCCATCTTCACAACACGTTCTATTGACATTGACCGATGGTAAGAGAGATGGGCACTTCGTGGGTTTTAACAAGGCATATATCTTCGATGATTACCGTTATATAAGACCAGCTTTATTGAAGGCCAATGTTGTTTTTACTCCTCGGAAAACCGAATGGATGGGCTATCCAAATCTCCAGTTATATATAAAGGATCTCGAGATCACGGTGAGTGATATATTGAGGGAAGAGATAGAAGATAAAAAATTTGTCTTTCATATGTTCAATCATTCTGGTTCAGAGGAAAGTAGAGAGGAAAAAGATATCTTTATAAGTGATCTTGAAAAGAAAAGACGGATACATGTTGTGATGAAGAGGATGGAGAGTAAGAAATCTGCAAGGATCAAAGATAAGGGTGAAAATTCAATAATAATCTTGGATGTCAAAGGTTATGAAGCCTTTGTTCCCAATATGCTCTTTTCTTCGAAGTCTGATGATGTTAATATCCTCATCATCTTGCCAACGACATCTATACTCAATCGTGTTTATAACCTCTTCCTGGATACGTTTGGTTTTATGAACTACAGGATAAACTATTGTGATGGTATAAATTTCTCGTCATGGCAGAACAATGGAGGTGGGATCACCTTTACCGATGCAGCAGTTGTATCATCTAATTTAGATGCTTTCTATGAGAAGGATTTTGATGAAGTTATATTCAGCAATTACAGTTATCTTTATCCAATAGATAAAGGTGAAAGATTTGAGATATTCTTCAAGTATAAACCCATGTTTTACCTCG
Organism: Thermotogae bacterium; assembly: GCA_015486095.1. Taxonomy (GTDB): domain Bacteria; phylum Thermotogota; class Thermotogae; order B3-G13; family B3-G13; genus B3-G13. Next base: position 28,115 of record WFSK01000146.1, on the reverse strand, counting down.
ATTGGCATTCCTCCAAGGAGATCATCGATCACCTACGAATCAAGTTTGGGATAGAAAATCTCATATTGGATAAGGAATGTAAATCGAATTTGATGATAGTAGATAGGAGAAATGTTGAAAACAAATTCGAGGTACTACTTTCACTGATATCCACAGGAGAAACTTTTGCCATATTTACTAATACTCCATCAAAGACTGTAAAACTGGCACACAATATCGGCATGAAGATGAAGGATGCTTATCATAACGGAGAGATCATCTTCTATAACGAAAGATTATCACCTTTCCAGAAGCATAAGATCATATCTCTTATAAGAAATCGCAAGATAAAAATACTGGTTACAACACCCTCTTTTCCTGCTAATCTGGCTGAAGGTGCCTTTAAGAATCTCGTATATTATGATCTGGGCTTTACCATTGGGGATATCTTGCTGCCCCTTTCTATGATAAGTAAGGAGCAAGAGGTATTTTTATATCTTCTGTATAGCAAAAAGGACATAAGTGAAACGGCTCAGCTGATCGATACCATCTTTCCAGATATATCTGTTATGCGAGATGTAATAGAGGTAGTTAAGGGATCGCCGATCAAGGATAAAGATGATATCGATGAAGATGAATTATTCTCATATCTAAAAATACAGGGCATAGTAAAAAATAAAGCGAGTTATAGGATTTTGGAGAGAGTAATGGAAGAAGATGGATTGTTAGTTAGAGCGAATGGGAAGTTGAGTTTCATTAAAGATGCCCTTTCAAAACCCTTGATCTCAGCTCCTGCTCGTTTAAAGGAGGGAGAAGTGGAAAGGAAGTTGTTCGCACGTTTCTCTAAAGAAATGCTTCAGATGTCTCCTCGTGATCTGATCCAGATAATACAGAAACCACTTTTATAAAGAAAGAGGGTTGAACGAACTTGTGGATAGGAATAATTGGGCTTCCTTACTCTGGTAAGACTACACTCTTCGATTTACTCTGCCAGAAGAAGAGTTCGGCTGAGGAATTCACTAACAGGGAGAATACTGCCGTTGTAAAGGTATGGGATCCCAGGGTCGATTTTCTTTCTAACATCTTCAAGCCAAAGAAGACCACGTACGCTACCTTGAAATTCACAGATATAAGGGGGTTATCTCCAAAGGCAACTGCTAAAGAAAGAAGTAAGATCTTAGAGGAGATCCAAAATGTCGATGCACTCTTATGGATTATAAGGGCATTCGATTCATCAGCCATTCCTTGGGAATCTGGAGAGCTTTCTTCATCGGGGCAATTTGAACAGATAAAAGCAGAGTTGTTGTTAAGGGATATGTCTGTAGCAGAGACAAGGATAAAGAGAATCGAAAACGCGAAAAGAAGACTAACTCCTCAGGAAGAATATGAGCTCAAAACGCTACATAAGGTTTACAAGCATCTCGAATCCGAAGATATGCTTTTCAACGTATCTTTTGATGAGAGTGAACTTCGCAGTATTAACAGTTTCGGTTTCTTCACTTTGAAACCTTCCGTTGCTGTTATAAATGTTGATGAAGAAAGGTTTAGGAATGAGAGCTTTCCTGGTGGGGACATGAAGAAACTATCCGAAGAGAATTCCATACCGTTGTTAAAGATATGTGTCAAATTGGAAGAAGAGATAATGGAGCTGGAAGAAGAAGATAGAAAGGCGTTCCTGGAAGATTTGGGTGTCGAAGAAACAGGGATAGATAGATTAACTCGGATACTCTTCTCTCATGTCGGCTTGATCTCCTTCTTCACGGTTGGTAAGGATGAGGTCAAGGCCTGGCAGATAAAAGACGGAACATCTGCTAAAAAGGCGGCAGGAAAGATACATTCGGATATGGAAAGGGGATTCATAAGAGCAGAAGTGGTGAAATATGATGACTTCAGGAGATTGGGCTCGATGAAGGAGGTGAAGGCAAAGGGCTTGATGAAGCTGGTTGGTAAGGATGAGCCCATCCATGACGGTGATATCGTGGAGATTCGATTTAACGTGTAGGTGTATCCAGAGGTGATGAAAGTGAAAAAGAATAGCATTCTGAGGAGTTTTTTGATCTGTTCATTTCTTTCTCTGGTGCTTATGGGCATTGGAATACAGGCCCTTTTCGCGGCTAATCTTTCTCCGAATAGGTGGGTGAAAGATATCATATATATATGGAAATTGGGAGAAGCCAAAGGGATTCTTGATCCTATTGGTATAGGTATAAATTCTGAGACGAAAAAGATATATGTAACCGATTATTCGGGTAACAGTGTTAGTGTAATAGATGGAAGGACAAACAGGGTTATTAAATCGATCCCTGTGGAAGAACGACCCATTGGAGTATGTGTAAACCCAGAGACGAATAGAATATATGTGGTCAACGGCGGAAGCAATAGTGTGAGTGTGATAGATGGTAAAAGAGATGAGGTGATCGGGAGGATTTCGGTTGGGAAGTGGCCTGCAGGTGTATGTGTGAATCCGAGAACGAATAGGATCTATGTGGCTAATGAACATAGTGATACTGTTAGTGTAATAGATGGAAAAACGAATGGAGTGATCAAAACGCTATCTGTCGGAGACTGTCCTGTTGGGGTATGTGTAGATAGAAAGACGAATAGAGTGTACGTGGTTAACGGTGGGAGTAATAGTGTGAGTGTGATAGATGGAGAAACGAATGAAACGATCAAAACGATATCCGTTGGTAGTTATCCACGAGGAATAAGCGTGAATTATACAACGAACATGATATACGTGCTCAACAGTGATGGTATCAGTGTAATAGATGGGAAAAAGAATGTGATGACCAAAACGATATCCGTTAAAGGCTATCCCAACGGTATAACTTTAAACCCCATAACCAATGAGATATACGTGATCGATTATCTAAATGATGAGATCGGTGTAATAGATGGAAAAACAAATGAAATAGTGGAAATGATAAAAGTCAGTGCCCCAATGAGAGCATGTGTAAATTTGGCAACGAATAAAGTGTACGTGACCAATTATTATGAAGGTACCGTGAGTGTGATATATTGAGGAGTGGATGTTCTTCTTATGGAATGCAAATGGTATCCGGTATGCCCAATGAGAAGATTCTACGAAGCGGGGATATTGGATAAGAAATGGATAATAAGGTTTTGTAAAGGAAATTGGAGGAGTTGCGTTCGATATCAAATGGAAGAAAGAGGAGAATCTCATCCAGATTGGATGCTTCCAGATGGGAGCGTTGATGAGATGTTAAAAGCATATTGTGTAGCGAATTCCCCAAGGTAGGTCTCATGAAGAGAAGATATATAATTCCTATCTTTTTGCCTTACGCAGGTTGTAAACACAGATGTCTTTTTTGTGACCAAGTAAGTGAAACTGGTGTAGTTCAACCACTTTCTCCCTTCCAGATATCGGAATATATTGAAAAATATCTTTCGTATATGCCTTCGAAGGCAATGGGTAAGATACAGGTAGCCTTCTATGGTGGAACGTTTTCGGGACTCGAGCCAGAACTTCAAGAGGAATACTTGAGTATGGTAAAACCATTTATTGAAAATGGAAAAGTCGGTTCAATAAGGATGTCAACTCGCCCGGATGAGATCACACCAGAACTCTTGAAGATGTACAAAGAATTCAAGGTCGAAACGATAGAGATAGGCTGCCAATCTATGGATGATAGCGTGCTTCGTCTCAACCGTAGGGGACATTCTTCGGATGCAGTGGTAAAAGCGATATCTCTTTGTAAATCATATGGTTTTGAGACAGGTGTACATCTGATGACAGGGATGTATGGGGCATCTCGTCTATCAGACCTGATATCTGCTGTAAAGATCATTGCACTAAAACCGGATACTGTTAGAATTCATCCAACCCTTGTTCTCAAAGGGGCTTCTCTCGAAGCACTGTATAAAAAGGGGATTTACAAGCCACCGAGCTTAGAAGAAACGGTTAAACTCTTGGCAGATGAATTGATACTCTTCTGGGCAAGAGAGATAGAAGTGATAAGGATAGGCCTTTACATCCCTCCGGAAAAGTATAAAAATGTCGTTGGTGGACCATTTCATCCCGCCATAGGACAGATGGCAAAAGGTGAGGTATATTATAGATTGCTTTCAGATGTATTGAATGATTCGAGCGAATCCTTTACCATATATGCCTCACAGGAATTTTTCGATACCGTAAAGGGGCAACGTAACAAAAATTTAGAAAGAATAAAGAAGAAGATAAAATATATCCCATCACTCTCAGGGGATAAGATAATCGTAGAAAGTGGACATTCGAAAAGAGCAATAACGTTAAGGGAATGGTATAAAGTCGAGGCAATCAAGATACGAACCACGATAGAAAGTGAATACAGTGTAAATACATTATAAGGGGCTTGATGATGATAACAGAAGGCACGAAAAGATACGAAGAACTGATAAAAGAGACGATAAGGAAAGTGCTTCAGAAAGAAGTGCTCGTTATACTTTTCGGTTCCATGGCAAAGGGTTCCTTCAATAGGCAATCGGATATCGACATAGCGATATACACTGGCAGTGAGATCCCTGGGAAAAAATATATGGAACTTTTGGAAGCGCTTGGACACTTACCCATCCTCAGGGATATAGATATCGTCGACATTGCTAAGGTGGAAAATGCAAGCCTGCTCAAACATATCACAGAGGAGGGCAGAATATGGATAAATTCAAAAGGGCTCTTGGAAGATTTAAAAAAGCGTTTAAGAAGTATGAAGAAATCGTAACAACACCTGCTTTTAAGGATCTATTCAGCAGAGATTTTTTAATAGAGATCGCCACAAAGAGATTCGAATATACTTATGAAAGTTTATGGAAATGTTCAAAGGAATACCTCCGTTCAAAGGGAATAGAATGTTATTCGCCAAAATCCTGTTTTCAAGCACTGTTCAAAGAGGGAATTATTCCCGAAAGGTATGAGGAAAGGATGGGTAAGCTGATAGAGATCAGAAACATTTTAGTTCATGTATACGATGAAGAAAGTGCAGAAAAACTCTACGAAGAGATCGCAAATGCAGAAACATATAATGCTATAAAACAGGTGTTGGAGGAGTTCGGAAAGGAATCTTGATCGAGTATTTATACTCTCCTACACTACTTCGTTCAGACACACTGCCCACCAATGAGTTCACCGGAAGACGAATACAAAAAGGGGATAATTCCAACCGAATGATGTAAAATAAAAGCGATGGAGATGCAAACCACAATAACAGGTGAGTTCAATGCTTAAAAGGATATATATAAGAGGATTTAAATCCTTTGCAACTCCTTTATCCTTGAGCTTTGATGACTCTTTGACCGTTATCGTCGGACCAAACGGCTCTGGTAAATCCAATATGGTAGATGCTATAAAATGGGCATTTGGTGAGCAATCGAAGAAGAATTTGAGGGCTAAAGAGGCGATAGATATCTTATTCAATGGGACATCTTCCATTCCTCCGGCTTCTCATGCCCACGTCGCCGTTACTCTGGCCTTAGATCATCGAGGGAAAGTAACAGTAGAGAGAAGGTATTCGCAGGAGAGAGGAAACGAGTACATCTTGAACGGTGACCATGTCAAATTGAAAGATGTGGTGAATTACTTTGCGGGAACAGGGATAGGCAAAGAATTTTATTCAATTATCGGACAAGGAGAAATAGGAATGATTCTATCTGCCTCTCCCCAGAAACTCCGCCTCCTCATAGAAGAAGCTGCAAAAGTGGACAAGTACAGACTGCAAAAGAGTGAAGCGCTTAAAAAATTCACCTCTGTGGAAAGAAATGTTGCGGCTTTGAAGAGTATCCTTTCTGATCTCTCACAAAGGATGAAGCGATTGCATCTCCAGGCAAAGCGTTCTGAGAGGTACGAAGAGTATTCTAAAGAACTAAAAGAATTGAAGACGATCGTGTATGCCGTGAAGGGGAAGAAGGTCATGCTCAGATACGAATCGAACGCCTCTAAGTTGGCACAAGTTAAGCAAGAGATAGATAAGCTGGAGACAGAATGTTTCGAGATAGAAGCAAAAAAGGAAAGCCTGAGTACGGAATTCAGCAATGTAGATAGCGAAATAGATAACTTCACGAATATCTTGAACGATTATAGACAGCGTCAGGAGACATTACAGAAGTTGAAAGATACGTTCAGAGAAAAGCTCTCTGCTTTAGAGCGAGAATATATCGATATCAGCTCCAAGATATCGTATATGAAAGATGAGGAGACGAAGATATCGAAGAGGAAAGAAGAAGTAAAATACATATACAATGGTGTTCAAAAAGAGTATGAAAAGGCAAAAGATAGATTAAAGATGTTGGAAGAAAGGCAATTCGAACTGAGAGAACGATTCGAGAAAAAAGAACAGGATATGATATCTATTCAGGAAGAAATGAAAAAAGTGCTGAAGCGTTATGCGTTTCTCGAAAATGAATTGAAAAGTAGCGAAGATAGAATAAACGATCTCTTGGAACGCAGAGCACTCGTAACGGAACAGTTGGATATGAAGAAAGAGAAGATGGATGCGTTGAATTCTCGTCTCAACGATCTGAGGAAGAAAAGAAGCATACTTCAGGCAGATGGTATCGAATTAACGTCTAAAGTGAAAGAAATGGCATCCATTTTGAAGGAAATGACAGAAAGATTGGAAATCACCATGCAGAAGAAGAATGAACTGGATAAGCAAAAGAGCTCTGTGATATCGAAACTCGAACTATTGAGGAAATGGAGAGAAACATACGAGGGTTTCGCCCAACCTGTTAAGGTTATCTTCGAATTGAAGAAGAATAACAGAGGTCTCGATGGGGTAATAGATGTAGTCGCCAACGTCATAGATGTACCCCAGGAATACGAAAAGGCCGTGTGGGCTCTTGTGGGGAATAGAGCTCAGAATATCGTTACGAGGGATGCAGAAACGGCAAAATTTGCTATATCCATATTGAAATCCCACAACCTTGGCAGAGCAACTTTTCTCCCGATGGATCTGGTAAAGGGTCCCACTCGTAAATTGACTCCTCTTCCTAAGGATATAAAGGGTATAAAGGGCTATGCCGTTGATCTCATAACCTTCGATGATAGATACACCGGAGTGATCTCATATCTCTTTCATAACGCCGTAATAGTGGATACCTTGGATACCGCTATATATGTGCGTCGTGGATTGAATCTCAAAATGCGTATTGCAACTCTTGGTGGAGAATTAATGGATACAGGTGGAGCTATAACAGGTGGCAGTATGAGAGGTAATGGCTACAAGGTGATCTCGAGAAATCGCGAGATAATGGACCTCGAAAAAGAGCTCTCTCACTTGAATTCACAGTTGAGTTCCCTCGAAAATGAGATAGAGAAGATAAAGGGGGATTTGGCATCTTTGAAAGCAAGATATGAAAAGGATGAGGAACGATTGAGAAAAGCGAATGCTGAATTTGTTTCCATAGAGAAGACGATCAGCGATATGGAAAACAGGTTGCATGAAACCACGGATGAGGTAGAGAACTTAGAAGCCATGTTTACCGATTATTCTAAACGCGCAAAAGAGATAAAGACATTGCAGGATAATAGGAAGGAAGAAATGCAAGAGCTTGAAAATCAAAGGCGAACTCTGGAAGAAAAGTTGAACCTGGAGAACAAAACGGTGAGTGAAGAAAGGGCAGAGTTAAGCCGATTCGAAACCGAGATATCGGAATGGAAGACGAAGACAAAGGTATTGGAAGAAAAGAAAAGACAATACGAAGACGAAATAAAGCGTTTGAAGGCTTCTAAAGAAGACATGCTGGCGGAGATGGGAAAGCTGTTATCGCGAAAAGAGGAACTCTCTACAGAAATGGAAAGAGCCAACGAGCACTTGAAAGAAGTTTCTGAAGAATTGAGGACTGTAGAAAACGATATAGCGGAGCTCTTCGAGACCGTGAATTTCAAAAAGAAGGACAAGGTTAAAAAATTAGAGACCATAAAGAAGATAGATAATAAACTCACGAGCAAGCAGAGAAAACTCGAGAAGACAAAAGCCATCGAACGTGAACTGGAAATGACTTTGAAAGAAGATGAAGTTAGATTAGAAGGGATAAAGAACAACATACTCGGATTGGGGTATGGTGAACAGGAGATCGACGAAATAATAGCCAGATATGGAAAGCAAGAATTAGATCTTGAAGAAGCCAAGAAGAGAATTGGGGAACTGGAACAAAAGATGAAGTATCTGGGCGCAGTTAATCCCATGGCCCCTGCCGAATACGAAGAGGTCAAGGAAGAATTCGATGCACTAAATGAAAAGGTAAAGGATATAGTTAAGGCAAAGAAAACGTTGAGTTCTATCATCGATATGGCAGATAAGGAAGTCAGAAAGATATTCCTTGAGGTGTTTGAACGGATCAAAAAGGAATTCAACTCCATGATAAAGATCATCTTCGAAGGAGCAGAAGGGGACCTCAGATTAGAGGGAGGAGAAGGGGATATATTGAATTCAGGAGTGGAGATAGTAATAAAGCACTTCAGACACCGTAGTCAACATCTCCAGATGATGAGCGGAGGAGAAAAGACATTGGTAGGCATTGCCTTACTCTTCTCACTCTTGAAGGTGAATCCCAGCCCGTTTTACGTACTCGATGAAATAGATGCCGCTCTCGATGACTTCAACGTCGAAAGATTCAAAAGACTGTTGAAGGAATATTCTAAGAAGACCCAATTCATAGTGATAACACATAATAAGCTCTTGATGGAGGGAGCGGATGTCCTTTACGGTGTTACTATGGATAGCGGGGTTTCAAAGGTGATATCGGTAGATTTCAAAAAAGCATCTTCTGAATCTCCTGTTACTCCTGGAGTAAAGGTGATGTAACACCGAGCAATTCCTTTAATCGTTTCGCATCCTTCACGGCATAACCATAAAAATCATTATCGAAATAGATATAAACGTCTATCTTTTTCTCGTTAAAGGCCTTTATCTTTTCTGCATATTCTTTCAATACCTCTTCTGAATAGTCAGAGGCATATAGTACTTCATGACCGTGAAGCCTTATGTACATGAAATCAGCGGTTAGTACTTCGTAATACGGATACCTTGGGGTATCAGATGCACACAGTGATACGTTATACTTCTTCAGGATCTCATATACGTCATCCGAAAACCATGACTTGTGTCTGAATTCCATGGTATATCGCCTTTTAGGAGTCAGAAGTGGTAAGAAGCTCTCCAGTTTTCCAATATCCTTTTTGAAGGAAGGGGGAAATTGGAAGAGGATCACCCCCAGTTTATCTCCGAGCAGTGTTGCCCTCGATTCGAATAACTGTAGAGAATCTTTAACGTCTACGAGTTTCTTCACATGGGTTATGAATTTGCTGCCCTTTACACTGAAGATGAAGTTATCGGGAGAGGTATCCTTCCATTTTTTAACTGTGGTCTCCCTCGGAAGATGATAGAACGTGTTGTTCAATTCAACGGTATCGAAGAACTTAGTGTAATAGGAAAACCATTGATTCGTAGGAAGTCCCTCAGGATAAAAGATCCCTTTCCAGTGCCCATAGCTGAAACCCGATGTCCCCACAAACGCCCTGCCTTTTGTATCTTTCATGATGTTTATATTCTCCTCATTTCATGCAAATACAATAGTATTATACACCGCTTTATCGTTAACAACGAATTATCGACTATATAAATGGCAGAATGTAAAATAAAGCGGTAAAGCCGGGCAACATTTTCACTTGTAACCACAATGTGCAGATCTATCATTTAGCAATCAGTATTTTACCTTACTTCTTTCGTTTTCTTCTTACGATTATATTAATTCAATGCTATAATTGTATCACAATGCTATCGATCATAGAAGGGATGTGATATGAAAAATGGTTTCATTTGTTTCATTCTTGTACAAAATGCAGGTTTTCTTACCCAGAGAGAAAAAATTTTTCGATCTTTTCGGTGCGCTTGCAGATAAGGTTGTGAAAGCGGCAGAATTACTAGAAGCTATCAGAAGTGATTACTCCAAGGTTATGGAGATCAACTATGAGATCAAAAAGGCAGAGGAGGAAGCAGATGCCATCGTTCATCAGATCCTGAACAACCTGATTTGCGATCACACACGTATCACAGAGGAAAAAGGGGATATTCGCTACTTTGCTCATAATCTGGATAATGTGATAGACGATATAGAAAAGACTGCGGCAAGGTTGGCATTCGCATCAGATGAAATTGTATTGGAACCAATAAATGAGTTTTCACCTATAGTTATGAAGGCAACTAAGGAAATAAAGAGGGGAGTTGAATATCTGAGAAATCTGAAGAAAGAGGAAAAAAATCTTCAGGAATGTTGCATAAGGATAAATAAGCTGGAAAATGAAGCAGATGTAGTAAACCGTAAGTGGTTGAAGAAATTGATGACCACACCTGCAAAAGATGCTAACGAAGTACTCCAGAGGTTATTATTGAGAGAAATAGTGGATATATTAGAAGATACGGTGGACCAATGTGAAGACGTGGCTGATATCCTCGATACGTTCAGGATAAAGGGAGGAATTTGAGATCATGTTTCTCATGGCCATAATAGTAATTTTAGCCCTCTTTTATAGCTTCTTGAATGGGGCAAACGACCGTGCGAATGCGATCGCCACGGTGACTGCAACGAAGGCACTGACACCGATGAAAGCTGTGGTATTGGCGAGTATATTTAATCTCGCTGGTGCATGCACTTCCACACGGGTGGCAGAAACCATCGGTAAGGGGATCGTTTTCGTTAATGCCCTAAACCACGATGTCTTCCTCAAAGTTCTTATTTCCGGATTATTGAGCGCAATAATATGGGTCTTTATCTGTACAAGACTCGGGATCCCCATAAGTGTAACACATGCGCTGGTAGGTGGGCTCATGGGAGCAGGGATATCGGCAGGTGGAACACATATAATAAGGTGGAAGATCCTAACCGATAAGGTGTTTCTCGCCATCGTATTCGGTCCGCTGTGGGGATTCATATTAGGGGCCTTGATCTTTGCTGCCGTTGGTTGGTTACTCTATTTATTTTTCAAGAAAACACCATCGTTAAAAGTGGAAAGAGTATTCAAATGGGGGCAGATCTTCTCCTCTTCTTTTATGTCACTCTCTCATGGTATGAACGATACGCAAAATGCAATGGGTGTAATTACTATAGCCCTGATAACAGGAGGATTTATTTCTTCTAAAGGTTCTGGGTCACATTTCTCCGTTCCATTATGGGTGATGATGAGTTGTGGGGCTGCAATGGGTATCGGTACCTTTCTCATGGGTTGGAGAGTAATGCGAACGATAGGCTGGCGGTTGACAAAGATGGAACCTAAACACGGTTTCTCTGCAGAGGTTGGAGCAGGCATAGCAGTAACGATGGCAAGTTTGATAGGTATGCCAGTGAGTACCACTCATGTCCTCGGTTCTTCTGTAATAGGAGGAACATTCTTTCAAAACCTTCGTCGCATAAGGTGGTCAGAGGTGAATAGAATGGTCATCGCCTGGATAATAACCATACCTTTAACCCTAATAATTGGGATGGTTACCTATTGGTTGCTACTCATGGTATAATTCAGGTATCACATCATATAATAAGGTGAAATAAGCAATGAAAGGGTGGAGATTTTGTGAAGACCAAAAATATACTGATATTACTGATCTCGTTTTTCTTGTTTAGTGGTATAATCGTATCGGGAGTTACTTTTGATATTCATTCCCCACATCCTAAAGGTCCTTTTGTTGAGCTAACATCCATTGGTTACAGTTTGGGTAGATTGGAGATATCTTCACAACCGCTCCTCGACATCCTTGGCTTTTACAACGGTAATCTGAGGTATTTCTTGCGCAGAAATTCCGTTATACAGATAGGGGGTAATTATTACGATCCTTTTGTCTTCCCTTCTTACTTTGGTCAGTCAAAACCCCCGGATATGAATATCGGGATCTGGAATATAAGTGCATATTGGCATACCGACTTGAATATTAGACGGCTTTCACTAAAAACACATCTGGAAGCCAATAATACTGGCTGCAGATTTTCCAGCTCATATGACTCTTTCAACGTAAATGCTACCTGGGGTAAGACCTTTGGACAACTTGGTTACTATACCACGAAGAACACGGAGTTGTTCGCAGGTATCGAAACAGGGAAAGTATTGAATATTTCTGCAAATCCAACTCCTGAATCCACAGAATATTCTCAGTTTATAGAGGATTTCAAAGACAAAAGCTTTTATGTTATGTCCAAAGTGGGGTTCAGGTGGTTCTACAACGATTATTCTGCTGTTGAGATCGGTTATCGATATCCAGTGGTTGAAGGGTTCTTACGATTTATGCAGGGAAATACCCTCACCGATGCACTCTACAACTATGTGGCTATTACGCGGTATATTGCTGAACGATCTGGTGAAACCTTTGAGGTCAACATACCATTTATAACCACAGATTATTATCTAAGCTTTTCAGCAATATTCTAATTCGATCGGGATACGAGGTGAGAAATGTTAGATATAAAGTATGTAAGAGAACACATAGATGAGATAGAACAGATGTTGAGGAACAGGAATTACGATATGACCCTATCCGAGTTCAGAGAACTGGATGAGAGAAGAAGAAACTTGATAGGCGAAATAAACGCGTTAAGGCAGCAGCGTAACGAGAATTCCAGAAAAATTGGCATGATGAAGGCAAAAGGTGAGGATGCGCCAGGACAAGTAGAGCAGTTGATGAATAAAACCAAGGCGGTATCTCTGAAGATAAAAGAACGAGAAAAGATCCTCAATGAAATAGAAGAGAAGCTCGGTGATATCCTATCGAGGATACCGAACATACCTGCTTCAGATGTTCCCGTAGGTCTCGACGAAAACGACAACAAAGAAGTTCGTAGGTGGGGTGAAGTAAAAGAAAAGGGATTCGTAAAGAAACCACATTGGGACTTTGCCGTTGAAAACGGTTGGATAGACTTCGTGCGTGCATCTAAGGTGTCTGGAGGCGGATTCGAGTATCTGAGAGGAGATATAGCACGTTTGGAGCGTATACTGATAGATTTTATGATAGATCTTCACGTGGAAAAGCATGGTTTCATGGAGATCAGAGTTCCTCATATCGTTAAAAGAGAAACGATGTTTGCCACGGGACAATTACCAAAGATGGAAAACGATGCATACCTTTTAGAACGAGACGATCAGTTTCTCATACCTACTGCAGAGATATCTTTAGTCTCTATGCATATGAATGAAGTTATTCCTGAACAGGAATTACCCAAGAGGTATGTTGCCTATTCCCCATGTTATAGGAGGGAAGCAGGAAGTTATGGTAAAGATGTCAGAGGCATGTTTAGACAACATCAATTCGATAAGGTTGAATTAGTCTCTTTTACTACCCCTGAAAGGTCGTATGAGGAATTGGAATACATAGTTCATTCGGCTGAAGAGGTCTTACAATACCTCGAACTGCCGTATAGGGTCGTATTGTTATGTACAGGCGATATGGGTTTCACCGTTGCCAAAACGTATGATATAGAGGTATGGTTACCATCTTATGGGAGATACAGAGAGATATCTTCTTGCTCAAACGATATCGATTTTCAGGCTCGAAGGGGACATATAAGGTACAGAACTACTGATGGTAAGACGAGGCTTTTACATACACTGAACGGCTCGGGCCTGGCGGTAGGAAGAACACTGATAGCTGTATTGGAAAACTACCAGAATCCTGATGGAACGATCACGATTCCCAAGACCTTAAGAGATTATTTCAATGGAAAGGATATCATCGAGCCTATTAAGTGAATTTCGACGATTCGACTGGTTTTATATCGATAACAAGGCAAACAATGATATACTTCGATTATCTCCTCGCGAGGCAAGGCATGCGAGGGTGTTGAGAAAGAAGAAGGGTGACAAGATCGTGATAACCGACGGGGTGGGGAATTTGTGCCTCGCCAAGGTGTTGAGGTGTGACAGAGATGAAATCTTACTCACCCCAGATCGATGGCAACACTTCGAGGACGAATATGAACGTACAATAGACCTGTACGTTGTACCTCTCAAAGGCAACAAGAACAGGTTCATCGTGCAGAAGGCGACGGAATTGGGGATGAATTCCATCATTTTTTTTCATTCCAGGCGCAGCGTAGTAAAGGTCAAAGATCCTCTTAAACGATTACAGTCATTCAAGTGGATAGCGATAGATGCCATGAAGCAATCGAAGTATCCATATGTACCGAAGATAAAGTTGTACGATAGGATAGAAGATGTGATAATGAATATACCCGAAGACGGTGGCCAGAAATTTCTGTTCTGGGAAGGAGAAACCAGGGTATTCAAAGGAATTGTCAGAGATAAGTCACATGTATCGGCAGTAGTGGGAGGAGAAGGGGGATTTGAATCTTCTGAGGTGAATAGATTTGTGAAGGCAGGTTTTACCACGGTATCCTTAGGTGCACGTATTCTTCGTGCTGAAACTGCTGTGATAACTGCGATGATCTTGCTGAGATATGGATGAGGACAGGTCTTTCAGAAATATCAGAACCTCGGCCTTTTGTATTTACACATATTACCCGCGAAGGCCTGATAAAATGTAGAATAATTGGGCATACGAAAGGCAAAATCAACACTCTTCTCATTGTATGAGTTTTTCTTCGCGAATAGAGGCAAGAGTTTCTTCAATGTACTAGCGAAGTTCTGCTTATATCTGGAATGATCCAAGTTAGTACTCTTCAAATACCTTGTACCGAAGATACCTTGTTTTTTTACTATCTCATGCTTATACAGTAAGGAAACAGAAGTCGAGGGATATTTCTCAAAAAGAGTTCCCCATATCTTATCTGCTGAATTCAGGTCGTGAGAGTGATAAAAGGCAAGTCCCGCTACATATAATGTCTCTGGATCATTCGCGATATCTGATTCTAAGAGTTGATTCGCTTCTTCTATGGCTTCTTTGCATCTATCCTCTAAGATCAACTTCTTGATCAATGTCTTTGAGATGGAAAAGCAGTACGGATATCGACTGTGTAGGTGCTTTAATTCTTCCGAAGAAACGTTATCGGAAAGGAAATCTAAGCTGGCAATATTACAGTGAACACAGGCGAAATCCTCTTTTTTAGCAATATTAAGATTTCTATTTGCCTCTTCAAAATCGTTATTCCACATACGTATGTAAGCGATGATGTTACTGATGAGAGCAGTATTCTTTCCATATCTCAATGTGGAAGAAAGGGTCGAGATCGCCTCATATGCATTGTCGTCCAGGGAGAGTTCAATGCCTTTCCAGAATCCCTTTTTGAATGTATCCTTCTCGAGTTGAACATAGGTATGGAGTAATTTCAACCACGTATTTCTATTCATCCCCAGTAAGAAGAGGTTCTTTGCCAATTCGAGGTATCCTTCTGCATAATCTGGATTTTTCTTCAGGAACGAAAGGCAAGTTGTCACGGCCTTCTCTAATTTTCCCTGCATTGCCGTTATCTCTATCTCATTTAAGAGAAAAGCAAGGTCTGCCTTCTTCGCATACGCATTCTTGATATAACTCAAGGCTTCATCGAAATTTCCTTTCAAGGCAGTGGCTATTGCCAATAGATTATATCTCTCTGAAGTTTCCTCCTTATAAGCAGCATCTATCTCTTTTATCAGGACATCTACATCGAAATCATACATCGGGATATCAAAGAACGTCTTTACATCCTCAAGTGCTATCTCGATTTTCTTTACAGGTTTTAAGACTTTCTCTTCCCTTTTCAGAATCCTTTTGAATCTATCTTCAGCCTTCTCAGGAATCCCTTTCTTTTTAGATATCCTTATTCCCTTCTTTTTCTCGAGATCCTTTTCTATGGATTCTTTAAGAGCCAATATGGTTAACAACAACTTCTCTTTTTCTCTTTTATCATCCATTATCATTTATCCTCTCATTCTTTTTCATAGGGTATGCCATCTGAAGCAGGTGGTCTTGTCTTTCCGACAAAGCCTGCAACCACTACGAGTGTAAGTACGAATGGTATCATCAGGAAGAGATATTTTATCTCCGGCGGTAATTTCAATATGGATTGAGTCTGCAATTGATAACTGAAAGATTCTGCCATACCGAATAGCAGTGAAGCCCCTAAGGCACCAAATGGTTTCCAATTGCCAAATATCATGGCCGCGAGTGCGATGAATCCTCTACCGTTCGACATGTTTTCTGTGAATTGCCCCAACTGTCCTACCGATAAGAATGCCCCTCCCAATGAAGCGAGTATGCCACTCATGATCACACCAAAATACCTCACGTTATACACATCTATCCCCAGAGTATCAGCAGATTCCGGATTTTCACCAACTGCCCTCATCCTCAAGCCCAATTTCGTCTTGAAGATCAGAAAGTGAGAGCATATGACGCAGATAAATGCGATGTAAACTAATGGAGACAGGTCTCCTATTATGAGTCCTACAAACGGTATCCTTCTGAACGCCTCGATCTTCCATGTTGGTAAGGTTTTTACGAGGTCTGAACTACCCGGTTGTCCAAATATCCTTTGCAATAAAAAACCCGTTGCACCCTGGCTGAGCAGGATCAGTGCAGTCCCACTGACTATTTGATTCCCTCTGTATGTGACACAGGCAAGTGCATGAAGCGCACCCATAGCGGCACCGATGTACACAGCCATGAGTATCCCAATCCATGGGTTACCCGTTATATATGTAAACACAACAGAAGCAAATGCGCCTGCAAGCATTATTCCCTCAAGTGCTATATTGACCACACCGGTTGTCTCAGAATATACCCCACCCAAAGAAGCAAATATCAGAGGTGTAGCCTTATTCAACATAGATTTGTAGAAAAAGGGATTCATGAATATATTCACTATGGCTATTAGCCAATTCACTCTTGAAGCACCTCTTCTTTCCTCTCCTTCCATAAGATCATCGTCTTAACAAGACGTTCAGTTGCTATGAAGAATATTACCAGACCCTGAACGATTATGATTATGTGCTTTGGAATACCAGCGAATTGCATTTGATTGGAACCTGTCCTCAAAGCCGCTATCAAAAGAGCTGCGAAGACAACCCCTATCGGATTGTTTTGCCCGATCAAGGCTATAGAAATCCCATCGAATCCCTTCCCAGCCGATAGCGTACCTAAAAATCTGTGATGTAATCCCAAAACTTCTACGGCACCTGCAAGCCCTGCAAGGGCACCGCTTACGAACATTGCGAGCACAACGTTCTTCGCTATACTTATCCCGCCATATTCTGCCGCGTAAGGATTGAACCCCACAGCCTTTATCTCGTAACCCACAGTGGTCCTCTGGAGCACAATGTAGACTATTATCGCGGCTATGAGAGATATTATGATCCCAATTGACAGAGAAGATGCCTGGACCGATATCATGATAGGCAACTTAGCTGCGTCGGTTATTTCCGGGGATTTTGGGATACCTGTTCCAACCGCCTGAAATGGACCATTAACCATGAAATTGGCAAGTAGAGATGCAACGTAATTCAACATTATGGTGGATATAACCTCATGTGCACCTGTTTCTGCTTTCAGGTATCCCGCTATTGCCCCCCATGCTCCTCCTGCCGCTATGCCTCCCAATATCGCTATAGGGATGGCGACGATGGCAGGTACACCAACGATATAGACGCCGAACAAAGCAGCTGCAAGGGCACCCATAGTCAATTGTCCTTCCGCCCCTATGTTGAACAGACCTGCTCTGAAACCGAAGGCTACCGATAATCCAGTGAGTATCAATGGCGTTAATTTTATCATCGTGGTGATGAATGCCTGAACGTTTCCAAAAGAACCCCTTATCAAAGCAGTATAGGCAACCAGGGGATTTTTACCTATCGAAAGGATCACCAAGGCAGCGATAAATAAGGAAAGTATTATAGAAGCCAGAGGTATTACGAATGTGTCGCGTTTAAAGAATTCTACAGCGGTCTTAAATATCTTTTTTTTAATATCACGAATCATTTGCTCTATGTCCCCCATCGAGCCTCGTTCCCGCCATCATTAAACCAACTGTTTCTACAGTCGTTTCTTCGGGTTTTACTATACCCATGATCTCGCCTTCATACATCACTGCTATTCTATCACTTAACGAAAATATCTCTTCCAACTCCATCGATACGAGTAACATACCTATCCCTTTATCTCGCATTTCCAATATCTTATTATGTATGAATTCTATTGCTCCTATATCCAGTCCACGTGTAGGTTGAGCTATGACAGCGAATTTCGGTGTGAAGTGGAACTCCCTCGCTACTATAACCTTTTGTTGATTGCCACCAGATAGAGCACCAACGAGTACATCTCTGCTTGGGGTCCTCACATCGAATTCCCTTATCAGCTCATCTGCCTTCGTATTTATAGCATTGAGATCCAGGAATCCGTTGTTAGAAAACGGCCTTTCATCGTAACGTGACAATATGAAATTGTAAGATATCGGATATTTCACGATCAATCCATATTTCAATCTATCTTCCGTTACATGAGCTATACCTGCTCTTCTGATCTGTTTGGGCGACCAATTGGTTATATCCATACCATCGAATATGATCTTCCCCAATTCTACTCTTCTAAGGCCTGTTATCGCTTCCACTAATTCCGATTGTCCATTCCCCGCGACCCCTGCTATTCCCAATATCTCGCCTTCATGGATCTCCAAAGATATTCCTCTTACTGCGTCTAAGCGCCTATTATCTTTTACCCACAGGTTTTTTATCTCGAATATCTTCTTACCGAAGTGGGGAGGTCTTTTGTTTACCCGGAGAAGAACATCCCTTCCTACCATCATCCGAGCCAATTCATTGGGATTGGTATCTTTAGTCTTCACACGCCCTGTTACTTTACCCAGCCTCATCACAGTAACGTAATCTGTTATCGCCATAACCTCGTTCAATTTGTGAGTTATAAATATTATAGTTTTACCCTGCTCTTTGAGATTCTTCATCACCTCGAAGAGCTCTTCCGTTTCTTGAGGCGTCAAAACTGCCGTAGGTTCATCTAAAATGAGAAGATCTGCTCCACGATAAAGAGTTTTCAGGATCTCTACTCTTTGTTGCATGCCAACCGATATGTCTTCGATCTTTACATCTGGATCCACGTGAAGTGCATATTTCTTGGATAATTTTTCGACATCTTCACGCGCTTTATTCAAATCGAATATTATACCTTTAACGGGTTCCATACCCAAAACTATATTCTCCGCTACCGTAAGAGGAGGTACCAACATGAAATGTTGATGCACCATCCCTATACCATTGGATATTGCATCACTTGGACTGTTTATAGCGATTTGTTTACCATCTATGTATATAGTACCAGAATCGGGTTTTATCAAACCGTAGAGTTGCTTCATCAAAGTCGTTTTACCAGCTCCATTTTCACCAACGATTGCATGTATTTCCCCTCTCTTAACGTATAAGTTCACGTGATCGTTTGCGAGGACACCAGGGAATCTCTTCGTTATACCCATCATTACGACTTTGCACTCGGAGAGCGTCTTGATATCTTGCCGTTCTACTTTCATATCGATATTCTTCGTGATGTCCAAACTACACTCATCCCTTTTCTCCATTTATCTTTTTATGAACGAACCTGATCGTTGCCATCTCATCTACATTGAGCCTTTCTTGCCTATCGGCTTCTCTTGCATATTCTCTGTATTGCCTCTCCTTCAATTTCTCCAAAGTCTTTCTCTCTTTCATGAGCTCAAACAATTCCTTTCTACGTTCTTCTATCTCGGAGTTCAATTTTTCTCGTTCATCCTCGAGCATATGTATCCTCTCCCATAGACGATCGATATAATTAACCCATAACGAAGCCCGGCTGACGTCGATATTTCCTTCCAATTCCGATCTCATATCATTGTAGGCTGAATTCACCTCAAGCTTTCCTTCTTTTATTTCCCTTTCCTTTTCATTTAAAAGGGCATAAAGCATAGCGATTTCATCTCTTTTTTGGTTTTCTAAGGACTCTTTGAGTTCTAAAACCCTCTGCAGGCGGAATCTAAATCGTCTCATCTCGTACGATAGAGCCTGTCTCCAGCATCACCAAGACCTGGTAATATGTAAGCATCGCTGTTCAATCTTTCATCCAACGATGCAGTATATATCTTGAGATCTGGGAAGTGTGAATGAACGAACCTGACACCCTCAGGACATGAGATTATGGAGACGAATCTCATCTTTTTACCTCCCCTTTGCTTTATCATTTCAACAGCCTTTACGGCTGAGGCTCCTGTAGCAAGCATGGGATCTACCAGTATTATTTCATTTTCTCCTATATCCCCAGGCATCTTGCAGTAATATTCTATTGGTTTTTTAGATTCGTGTTCTCTGTAAATTCCGATATATCCCACAGAAGCGTTCGGAAGGAGGTTCAACATACCTTCCATCATCGCAACCCCTGCCCTCAGAATAGGTACTATAGTAACATGTTTATCATCTATCTGATATCCTATCGTTTTTGCAAGAGGGGTTTCGATCTCCACAGGATGTACCTCGAGGTCTCTCGTTGCTTCATAAGCTAATAACTCCGTTATTTCCATTGTCAATTCCCTGAATTCCTTCGGCCCCGTATCCTTCATACGCATTATAGCCAATTTGTGTTTTATAAGTGGATGATCTATTACGAATAGCTTATCCATACTCGTCAAATCAGATCTGGATACAGAGGAAATTCCCGACATAATCGTTTCACTTCCTCCCTTACTCCCATCTTCACCTTATCGTTATCGGGAGCATTTATAACTCTTGCAATGAGTTCGGCGATATGCTCCATTTCTTTTTCTCTCATGCCCCGCGTCGTTAGAGCCGGAGTCCCTATTCTAATTCCACTCGCTACAAATGGAGAACGTTTTTCGTTGGGTATCGTGTTCTTGTTTACAGTTATACCAGCTTCTCCCAAGACCCTTTCCGCCTTCTTTCCACTTATATTCTTTGCAGTAAGATCCACGAGCATAAGGTGTGTGTCGGTACCTCCAGAAACTATTCTCAAACCATGTTCCGTTAAACTCCTCGCCATCGCTTTCGCATTCGATACTATTTGTTTGGCATATTCTTTGAATTCCAATGTCATGGCCTCTTTAAGTGCCACGGCCTTAGCAGCTATGACATGCATCAAAGGACCACCCTGTACGCCTGGAAAGATCATCTTGTCTATGGGTTTTGCAAACTCTTCTTTACAGAGTATCATCCCTCCTCGAGGACCTCTAAGAGTCTTATGGGTAGTGGTAGTAACAACGTGAGCATATTCCACAGGGTTTGGATGAACACCCCCCGCAACTAACCCTGCGAAATGAGCCATATCCACCACCAGATACGCACCTACCTCATCTGCTATCTCTCGAAATCTCTTGAAATCTATGATACGAGAATAGGCACTACCTCCCGCAACTATTATCCTTGGCTTGTTTTGGATCGCCAATCTTTCGACCTCATCGTAGTCGATGACCTCCGTCTCGAGGTTTACTCCATACGGAATTACGCTGAATAACTTTCCTGAGAAGTTGACTGGTGAGCCATGCGTTAAGTGTCCACCGTGTGCGAGTGACATTCCCATTATTGTATCTCCAGGTTTTGCAAGGGCTAAATAGGTTGCCATATTTGCTTGAGAACCCGAATGAGGTTGAACGTTTGCATGTTCTGCACCGAAGAGTTCTTTTGCCCTCTGCCGAGCCAGTTCTTCCGCCACATCGACGAATTGACAACCACCGTAATATCGCTTTGCAGGATAACCTTCGGCATATTTATTCGTCATAACACAACCCTGGGCTTCTAAAATGGCTTTATCAACGAAATTCTCGGAGGCTATCAGTTCCAATCCCTCTTGCTCTCTTTTTACTTCGTTTACTATCGCTTCGTATATCTCTGGATCGACTTCCTTCACATCTTCGAACATCGTACTACCTCCTATCGAGTGCTTTTGATCAATTATATCACAACATATTCAATGGTTCGTTGGGCTCTATGTCAAGATGTGTTGATAAAAATCGGTATGCCAAACTTTTCTATATACTTTACCTCAAAATACATCTTACCTTCCTCCTTATTATATAACCCAAAATTATCGTGTTGCCTCATTTATTTTCTACTTGACAAAGATCGCAGTATCTTAATGAGGCAATTCGCAGGATTCGGATCCAAGTGATCGGTGATATAATTGGTTTAAATAAACATATGCCATCGATGAAAGGTTGTTATGGACAACCTATGTTTTTACACGACGTGATAATATTATAGCAGAGGAATAAATCGCGGGAGCTGGGTGTATTCCTCTCCTCTAAAAACCCGCAGGATAAATAGCCCAGCACTGAGTCGTGTAGTACCAACACGATTCGGGTAATTAGGAAGAAGAATGGATTTGATGGAGATACTGAAGGAAGGAGTAAAGTTAAATGCATCCGATGTTCACCTATGTGTTGGACTACCTCCAATGGCACGCGTTTATGGAGATTTACTTCCTATAAAGGGCTACGATGCATTTGGAGATGATGATCTAAGAGATGCCATTTATTCTATTCTTGAAGAGGAAGAGCGAAGGCGATTCGAAAAGAACTGGGAACTGGATAAAGCCATCGAAATACCTTCTCTCTGTCGTTTTAGAGTTAACATCTATATGGATATGAAAGGGATCGCAGGGGCATTCAGGATCATACCTTTTAAGATAAGGTCTATAAAGGATTTAAATCTGCCCGATGTGTTTATAGACCTCGCACAGAAGAAGATAGGTTTGATATTGGTAACTGGTCCTACAGGAAGTGGAAAATCCACAACACTCGCTGCTTTGATAAATGAGATAAACATGACTCGCAAGGCTCACATCCTTACCCTTGAGGACCCGATAGAATATGTACACCCGAATATAAAGAGTATAGTGAATCAAAGAGAAGTGGGGTTAACGACGAAATCCTTTGCAGATGGATTGAAATATGCCCTTAGAGAAGATCCCGATGTTATTCTCGTTGGCGAGATGAGGGATTTAGAAACCATCCAAAATGCTTTGAGAGCGGCAGAAACAGGACATTTAGTTTTATCCACGTTGCATACGAATTCCGCCGCTTCTGCCGTGGAAAGGATAGTAGATGTCTTTCCCCCACATCAACAGAAGCAAATAAGATTACAACTCGCCAATACCCTCGAAGCGATCGTATATCAAAGACTCTTGAAAAGGAAAGATAGTAGAGGTTATGTTCCTATTCAGGAGATATTGATCGGGACGAGCGGCGTAAAAAATCTCATAAGAGAAAATAAACCTCATCAGATAGATTCGCTTATACAAACGGGTGGTAAATTCAAGATGCAAACATTTGACGATGCCTTATTAAAGGCATATAATAAGGATTTGATAACTCAAGAACAAGTACTGGAAAATGCCAGGAACGTAGAAGATGTAAGAGGCAGACTATCCCCAGTGAGTGCAAAAGGAAGGAGTGAAAGGCGTTGGAGATAACCTTTTTTGAAGAGGTTACGTTGTTTTTTATTGCTCTTATAGTACCTACCCTCGCGATTCCAAGTGTTACTTATGAATTTACTACTCAGAAGTATGCTATAAGTACATTGTTATTTGCTATACTGATGGCCTACCGCGGCTACCTCATGATGACCGATCGTGTAAAGGGGGAGAGAAAGATACTCCTACCTTTGCCTTTGATCGGGTGGTTTATATTCAGTATAGCAACTTATCTCTCACTCATAGGTGCGTATAAGATGGACCCGTATTACATGAGGGAACCGTTTGAAGTAGCCACTTACATAACATTCGTTGGGTTGACAGCATTCTATCTGATAAATACCGTTAATAAGAAGAATACGATGACGATAATAGCCGCTGCTCTCGTGGCAAGTGGAACTTTTATAGCGATAGATGCCTTATACAACTTTTACGCTGGTAAGGACATATGGCTTGGCAAACTGGGAAGTCCTTACAATCGTAGCCTTATGAAAGCCACTATAGGAAATCCGAATTTCGTATCAGATTATATGGCAATAATCGCCCCCATAGCAGTCTATTTCTCCACGGTGTTTGGTAGAGAGATATTGAATTATTTCAAGCCTAAGGGTAATTCTAAGAGACAGAAAAGTGGTAATATGGGCTTTTGGTCGGTACTTCTGATCAAATCTTCAGCTATTGTGGCATATACCCTTATGATAATCACGATCATGCTCTGCGAAACCAGGGCAACCTATATATCGGTTATGCTCTCCTGGCTCTTCTTCGGTATATCCATTGGGTATTGGTATAAATTTTCTTCTCATAAAGGAAGGGAGGAGGGGCAAAGTCATACGCTCTTGAAGAAGATAAACAGGATAGCGGTGTATGTCTTGATCGCCGTTACCATCATCACGATAATCGTATATTCCACGGATAATCCGCTGACCAAAGGAAAGGTAAGCGTGATAAAGCGAGCATCTACCTTGACTGGAACGATCAAAGGGGGTACAGGTTCTCAGAGATTACTGGCATGGTGGTCCTCCATCTATCAATTCAAAGATAGTCCGATAGTGGGGACGGGTATAGGGACGTACAAGGTGCATACGATAACTTATTTGGGAAAGGTACAGGCAGATAAACCAAAGTACATATATTCCTGGAAGAATTTCAAGAGGACGCATAATGACTACATTCAAGTCCTCGGTGAAACGGGGATCATTGGATTCATATCCATAATATTCGTGCTGCTTGCTTTGCTGATCTATTACTTTTCGATCTTAAAGGGAATAAAGAATAAGGATGACATGCTCTTCTTCATCCTCTTGGCTACTGGTGTCACGGCAACGATACTTCACAGTGCAGTTAGCTTCCCAATGCATCTAACACCGAATAACCTCGCCGCAACCTTTATCTTATCTTTCCTTTTGGGTGGTTACTACAACAAAGACCTCAGATTCACCTTTGAAAACATCCCCATAAAAAAGATAGGTATAGGAGTTTTCGTTGTCTTTGTATCGTTTGGGATAACTGCGAATTATGTCAAATGGACGAGCTTTGCAAGTGAGGTAAATTTCAGATGGGGAAATATATATTATCAATACAAAAAGGCTTATTCCAAGGCTGCCAGAGATGCTTCTTCAGAATCTAGGAAGATCAAGGATATGCTGAATGATTTAAAGGAATATAAGGGACAGTTTTCTGCATTAAAACCGGAGGTATTTGCATCGAAAAAACTAAATCAGGCAAGACAAAAGGCTGCTTCTATGGGAATTACATTGAGTAAGGCACAGGAAGACAATATATTGTTAGAGGCTGCAAAAGAGAGAGACCGTGAAGAAGAAAATATACGCAACCAGCTGCAATCGCAACTGAATAGAGTAAATACTCTTATTAAAAGGTACAATGAAAAGGCATATAGATATTTCTTTGGTGCTCGGGAAAGATTTATTAAGAGTATATCTTACGATAGAAATTATGGAAAGAGTTATTTTTACATTTCTTTAATAGCAGAAGATGAGATGAGACAAAAGGAATTCATAGCTGGCTTGAACGATGTGTTGAGAAGCAAAGATAAGGAGAAGATAATAAACTACATACTGGATTCTTTTAATGATAGAAAGGATAAATATCATCTTTTCAGGTTCATGTGTCCTAAGTATAGGGATAAGAGGTACATTCAAGATCTATCGTTACTCTCAAAGGTAATTCAGAACTCTGATTCTCCGATACAGGTGATAAGAGATTTCAGACTCACGGATCTACATCAGCTCAAGATGTTTACGGACGCGATAGATTATTTCGAGACTTCTTTCCTCTACTTCAACGAAAAGAATTCGTATAGAATTCTTGGAAAACTCTTTTACAATACTATAGGTTATCACAGGTTTACCTCCGAAGTATATGCACGCCTCGTTTCCAAATATCCCAAATATGCGGATGAATTGAGGATATTATCGAAAGAGCATATGAAGTACGCAGAAGAATCGAAGGAGGGATTTGTACACTGGTATGATGATGCGCTATACGTCATGCCTGGCTGGACACATTACAGAGATTGGTATTCTACATATAATGAGTATATGGCACTTTTAATCCGAGCAGGAGAATTTTATCCGGAACTTTATCCGAAGGTATTAGAGGTTGCGAAGAAGAGAATCTGGGTAGGAAAAGTAACGCATGTAAAGTATGATACCTTGGAAGATGTGATGAGCAATGGTGCCACTTTAGGACAGAGATTCTTAGACAGACATGAATACAGCGAGGCATATTATGTTCTCCATGAACTAACCCTTATGACAGCTGATGATCTTAAGGAATTGAGAAAAGATAAGCCACAGATCGAAGAGGAGATGAGGAAGATAGATATGAATAAGAACAACAACGATCCGAATGAGTTGAAAGCCCTTCTCAAGAGAAGAAATTCGCTAAGCGGTATCCTGAAAAGGATAGATGAGTTCGAAAAGAGATTCAACAGATTCGTTAAGGTTCAGGGGGAGATAATAGATGGTACCCTTGCGAACATAATGAAAGCGAAATTGGAGAATAAAAAAGAGATACTGAATCAGTATATCCAGGATTGGTCTATCAACGAATTAACAGGGAAGAAGAAAAAACTAACGGTAGATGAGTTGATCAAAGAGTTGAAAGGTTATAGAGAAGGGCTCGATGCGCTCGAAAAGAAACTAGGTATCAATGTTTGAGTTTCCTCGAACAACTCTTTGGAGCCGTTCCTACGATGTCCTGTCCGATTCGCCGAAGGTGAATGAACATAACGAGGATGAGTACGAGTAAAGTAGAAATATAATGATATGGATAAAGATAGGAAAATCGTTTATCCCATAGGTGTGGGGATAGTAGGTTTAGGAACCGTTGGCGGTGGGGTATACAAGATACTCACGAAACATCCTATACAGGGGATTCGACTGGCAGGTGTTTACAACCGTTCCCCTGGAAAGTATTCCTCTCTGGGGATAAAACCTGCTCTTCGTTTTCCCTCCTTAGATGCCCTTCTGAGCTGTGATGAGGTGGATGTGGTCGTCGAAACCGTTGGTGGCACAGATGCAGCTAAAGAGATCGTAGAAAATGCTTTGAGGATGGGAAAGCATGTCGTAACGGCAAATAAAGATCTGATCGCTTCGTATGGTGAAACACTTCGAGATATAGCTGTAGAGAATGGTGTTAGATTGGAATTCAGTGCAAGCGTGTGTGGCAGTATCCCGGTATTTTCCAATATAAAGCGATATCATTCTGTAGATGAAATCCTTTCCATTTATGGGATATTCAACGGTACCACGAATTTCATCTTATCCCTTATGTCCGATAGAGGGCTCGATCTCGAAGAGAGTCTTAAAATAGCGCAAAGTAGAGGTTATGCAGAGGCGATCCCTAAAAAAGATATAAACGGAATCGATGCAGCGTATAAACTCGCCATCATATCCTGGATAGCATTCGGATATCTGCCCTCCTTAAACGAATTTTCGATAGAGGGCATAGAGAATATCACGAAGACCGATGTGAGGATGCTTCAGGCATTGGGATACGAGATCAAGCTCATCTCTTACGTTAAAAAGGATAAGAAACGAATAGGACTCTTCGTCAGTCCTATGGGAATCAGGAAAGGCGAACTTTTAGCTAACATCAAGAGTGAAGATAATGCAGTGGTCATCGAAAGGCAACATACTAATAAGGGTATACTTCTTGGTAAGGGAGCTGGTAGATATCCTACCGCTGCTGCAGTTGTTTCTGATATTATGAATATAGCCAATGAAGAATATGTATTGAAGAACAATCCCGATCCTTGTGACGGGGTTAGTGGAACTGAATTTTCCTTTCCATATTATATCAGGTTGACCGTTAAGGACGTAAATAGTATGAGTATTAACATGGCCTTCGAAGACGAGGGTATTAGCATTAAAGACATAAAACGGGAAAATATATCGAGAGATTTGAACTCCTTGGTGATAAAGACTGCTTTTACGACTAAGTCCAGAGTAAGGAATATTCTGAATAAGTTGAGAAAATATGATTGGTTTGTAGAACTGAACAATATGATTCCCATCTTTGAATTTCCGGCCTTCGAGAGGAAGAAACCGATAATCGTACAGAAGTTCGGTGGAACCTCTGTCGGGACTGTGGAACGTATAAAAGATGTGGCGAAGAAGATAGTAGATACCAAACGTAAGGGTAACGACGTCGTTGTAGTGGTGTCTGCCATGGGAAGAACTACTGATGATTTGATGAATTTGGCCTACGAGATCGCAAATAAGCCCGATTCAAGAGAGCTAGATG
>WFSK01000145.1 GCA_015486095.1 Thermotogae bacterium | reverse complement strand
TCTTTACATTCTCCAACTCCCCTTTCCTCTCATTAACTTCCTCTTCCAGGTGCTTTATTTTTTCCTCGTATTTCTCGACCTGCCTGCGATAAGAGTCCATCTGCTGTCTGGAGTTCATCATCTTCGAGTACGCTATCCCCGCCTTCAGTTCCTTCAGCCTGTCCTCCAACTCCCTGTACCTCAGCGCAACTTCCCTGTCCTTCTCAAGAACTTTCAATCTGTTTTCAAGTTCTTCCAGGAGAACTTTGATCTTCTCCATATCTTCTTCAACGCTCTTCTTCTTGTTTTCCGCTTTTTCTATCTCACGATCGAAGTCGCTTATTCCCGCTATCTCCTCCAAAATCTGCCTTCTCTCCACGGGAGTCATTTCGACGATCCTCGTGACGTCCCCCTGCTTTACAAAATTGTATCCGTCCGCATCTATCTTGGCATGCATCAAAAGTGATTCGAAGTCCTGCAACCTTGCAGGTTCATCGTTGATGTAAAAATAACTGTTGTACCCGTTTTCGTTATTTGTCCTCTTGATGTATCGGGTCAATTTAACTTCATTCTCATCTATGGGCAAAACCCGATCACTGTTATCGAATATCAAACTCACACGACAGTAATCAGCTTTCCTTCCGGTCTTACCGCCGTCGTAAATCAAATCCACCAGTTTGTTGGCTCTTATAACCTTAGAACTTTTGGGACCGAGAACGAAGAGAATTGCATCCCCGATATTACTCTTCCCACTTCCATTAGGTCCACTTATAGCGGTAAAACCGGGTTTAAGTTCAATTCTATGCTTTCTTGCGAAAGATTTGAAATTTTCAAGCTCTATAGCTTTCAAATACATATCCCATCACCTTCTGGCATGTTTTGTGTCATATATTTGTCATATACATGGCAGATATATCTGTTCCAATATTTAAAGGTTTCGCGAAATCCTTATATATTATGGTGACATACTATTGTCTGACAAATGTATGATGAGGTGATCAAAATGGGATATCCCTATAGCATGAAATCTGCGGTCGGGTATTCGATAACCCTTCTGATCTTACTTTGGTGGCTCCCTGTTGTGGGTCCGATTATAGTTGGTTACATCACGGGAAGAAAGGCCGGTGGACCAACCAGAGGAGTCATAGCAATGACCGTACCGATACTGCTTTACTTTTTCATAATCTACGCCATATCGATCGGGTGGGTAAATGTACCTCCCATAGTGCGGGGATACTTCAACGGTGCAGTGGTGGGGGGATTGATGAACACAACATTTATACCATACCTCAGAGAAACCATGAGCGTGGCCCTGCAGTTCGGCATCAACGCGAGGGATTACCTTTACTATGCTCCCTCCTCCTTTTTTATCATGATAGCCTTCGCCTTCATCGGAGGAACCATAAGCAGGCAGATGATCATAGAAAGCAGGTACGGACTGAGGGACAGGAAAGCATACGTTCCCAAAACAGGATTTGTTCCTCCGGAAGAAAAGAAGAGAAGAATGCTGAGAAAAGAGAGAAAAATTAAGAAGAAGGCACCCGAAGATATGAGAAGGAATAACAGATTTGTAGTGCATCAGATGGATACCAGAAAAAAAGTTCCTGTGAGCAAGGATAGAAGATATGGAATTACCTTCCTGTGATTTTTTTACTTTTTTTACCGCAGAGGAATTTGATTAATCTCTGATTAAACGGTTGTGGTGAATATTTCACATAACGGTTGGTGGGTATCTGAAATCCGAGCGTAGCGAGGAGTGTCAATTTCAGTAGCTTTGGAATAGGCAGCTGCACTTATGTTAACAAAAACATATTCCCATCCTGTTCCAACTTTCGTAACCGCATACACATGAGCGGACTGTGCTATCCAATTATCTTCTAGCGAGGAATCAGAGGAGGAATATCCCACGGTACATTTATATACATATCGTAGGTGTGATTTTCACTCTGATACCACACAGTACCATTTGTGGCACTTACAAATCCACTTAGCCCAGTTATTACAAATGTGAATAATATAAATGTGGCTAATACCCTTTCTTTCATTCACTCACCTCCCCTATATG
>WFSK01000144.1 GCA_015486095.1 Thermotogae bacterium | reverse complement strand
GCCTTTATGAATTGAGAGAATATCTGTTTATCGGAGAAAACCTTCTTGAATGCACTGTCGTATACGCCCATTTCATAAGAATTATATCATACTCCGCGGAAAAGGACTATAATTCGTAAGAACAAGAATTCACCTCTGTCCGATTCACCGAAACGGTGAACAACATTATGGAACTCCGTTTCATCGGACAAGGCATAAAGTCTTATCTCTACAGGATAGCAGGAAGTTCGTATACAACTTTGCATAATGTGCGATCTGTGTTATCATAGAAACTCGGTTGAGTAATTCAACCCCGTTCGTTCTATGAAAGACATATCGATGGTTTTGTGGCTGGCCATGAGGGGATCTGTGGATGCCTTTAAGGAGTAAAGGATGAGCGTAACGTATAGAGTGATGATCTATTTTTTCGTTATGGGGATCGGGTTCATTTCCAGAAAGATCGGATTTTTAAAGGAAAGAGATGGAAAGACCCTTTCATCCATTGTGATAAACATAACGATACCCTTCGTCATAATGGACACTTTCACGAGTGTGAGGCTCGAGATCGGGTACTTTTCACTGATATTGTTTGGAATGTCTTCTGCATTTGTAATCTTGCTCGTTGGATGGCTTATCTTTCATCATCTCAACGTTGAGAATTCCACAAAGGGCTCTTTGGTGTTGACGTTTATGGGATTCAACTTAGCGATCTTCGCTTATCCGTTCGCAAGGGCACTCTGGGGAAAGGTGGGCCTGGCTTACATGGCCATGTTCGATCTCGGGAACGTGTTGATCATATATACCATTGGATACTCCATAGCCATAGGTTACTCCTCCGAAGAGTTCAGCGGAAGATTAGTCGTTAAGAAGCTCTTGACGTTTCCACCACTGATAGCCTTCTGTATCGCTCTGATCATGAACTTGGCGGGGGCGAAGGTTCCGGTACTCGTCAGGCAGTTGTTCAAAACCATCGGAGATGCCAACAGTTTTCTTTCCATGCTGATCATAGGGGTGTACCTGAACTTCGGAAGGGTTTCTAAAGAGATTCGCTATCTCCTGGCAGGTGTGGGAGTGAGATATTCGACGGGATTCCTTCTGGGTATTTTCCTGTACGTTCTGTGTACAAGGGTATTTTCACTCAACACCATTCTGGCGAGGGTGATCCTTTTGAGTACCCTTATGCCCACACCCATCCTCTCCATACTGTATTCATCGGAACGAGAGCTGGATCCGGAAATCGCTGGCGGTATGGTCACGTTGACGGTAATGGTCAGCTCTGCTATACTGTTTGTGATCGGACTCTTATGAGGATCATAGCTGAATCCAAATGATAAAAAGGGGTGATTTAAGATGAAAGATTTTGTCTTCCACAATCCTACGAAGATCATATTTGGCAAGGGTAGGATATCCGAATTGGGAAGTGAAGTAAGGCGGACCTCACGAAAGGTACTTCTCGTATACGGCAGGGGAAGCATAAAGAAAAACGGTGTTTACGATCAGGTTGTCGATTCTTTGCGCACCGCCGGCATCGAATTCGTGGAACTCCCCGGTGTGAAACCGAACCCGGTTCTGAGTAAGGTGCACGAGGGTGTTGAACTCGCGAAGAAGGAAAAGGTAGATGGGATAGTCGCCGTCGGTGGAGGGAGTACCATAGACACTTCCAAGACCATAGCGGCGGGCTTTTATTACGATGGAGATATCTGGGATGCCTTTGTGGGAAGATATGAAGTTAAGAGATCACTACCGATATACGTGGTCCTGACGTTGTCGGCAACGGGCTCCGAGATGAATATGGGGGCTGTCATAACCAACGAGGAAACCAAACAGAAATATGCCTTCGTGGCTCCCACGAGTTATCCCAGGGTTTCCATCATCGATCCGAGTGTACAGTTCTCTCTCCCCAGGATTCAAACCGCGAATGGAGCGGCCGATGCGATCTCGCATGTGATGGAGTTGTACTTCGATGGAACGCCAGACGTCTGGATAGAGGATGAGATCTCGGAGGGTATAATCAGGGCCATAATCAGAAGTACAGATATCCTGATGAATAAGCCAGATGACTACGATGCGCGTGCGAACCTCGCCTGGAGTGCAACTCTCGCATTGAATGGAGTCACGCGTACGGGCAGGAGTGGTGGTGATTGGTCCTGTCATGCCATAGAGCATTCTATCAGTGCCCTCTACGATATCGCCCATGGATCGGGACTTGCCATCGTAACTCCTGCCTGGATGAAGTACGTTTATAAAGAGGATATAGGTAAGTTTGCCAGGTTCGCAGAGAAGGTCTTCGGCGTGGAGGAATCGGATGAGGAAAGGGCAGCCCTCGAAGGGATCGAACGATTGAAGAATTGGTTTAAGAGTGTGGGGCTACCGACGAGTCTTGAAGATGTCGGTATCTCATCCACCGAGATCGATAAGATCGTGGATAACGCTGCCATGAGAACTCCCTTTGGGTCACTCAAAAGATTGGAGAAAGAGGATGTGAGAGAGATATTGAAGCTGTGCGTCTGAACGATAAGGAAAGCGATATCGAATGTATCGTGGTGAAAAAAGAGGTGAGTAATGATGTGAGGAAAATTTTTCTACATCAACGGGAAAAAGTTATTATTATTCTTTGACGAAGATCAAAACTGTTGGCAGTGTAAAGTTAAATTATGATGAATATAGAGTCAAGGGTGAGATATGGTATGATCATTAAGAGGGATAATTTTTCGGCACATCCCTGGGACTGGTTTGGTATAAGGTTAAACAATGGTGAGGAAGAATGATATCTTCTTTCTTGGATGCAAATATAAAAAATATGAAACATTCGTAAAAAATATGGAACAGCAGTGCTCCTAAAGAATTTCGATGTAATTCTCAGAAGTGAGATGATAACACCATTTAGTAAGATTATTCTGGTACCAATGCCTGAAATGATCACTATACTGGAGATAGAAGCCCAGCTCGATATAGAGGCTGTGAGTAAGGCACAGTTCAACGGTGCCAGATACGCACTACATTGGGATTATGCACGACAAGGGGTTCATTAAAAGGAAAAGCCGTGGAGATTGCTTTGCATTTTTCGAGGCCGAAGATAAATGTATCTTTCTGAATTGCCGACCGTTCACATCGCAGGGGGAGGCCTTGCGGGAAGTGAATGCGCATATCAACTTGCCAGACGTGGAATAGATGTTCAATTGTACGAGATGCGCCCCAACGTGCAGACCGATGTACATAAGACGGGGTATCTGGCCGAGCTGGTATGCAGTAATTCCTTAAAATCCACATCTATCGATAATGCCTCCGGTGTGCTAAAGGAGGAGATGCGGATATTAGACTCTTTGATATTGAAGGTGGCAGATGAGACACGTGTACCCGCGGGTACTGCACTTGCCGTGGATAGAGAGAGATTTGCGAGGAAGATAACGGAGATACTCGAGAATAACAAACACATCCAATTGATACGCAAAGAGGTTACCACTGTGGACGATGGGATATGGGTTATAGCTACTGGACCACTTACGAGTGCTTCCCTTTCGGAGACGATAAAGAAACTCACGGGGGCTGAACACCTGTATTTCTTCGACGCCGTTTCTCCCATAATCTATGCCGAGAGTATAGATATGGGTAAGGTCATGAAGGGCAACAGATATCAAGAAGGCGAAGGGGATTATTTGAATTGTCTTATGAACGAAGAAGAGTACACCCACTTCTGGGAAGAACTGATAAATGCCGAGTGTGTGCCTATAAAGGCGTTTGAAACCGATCTACTCTTCGAGAGGTGTAAACCGATAGAGGAGATAGCGAAAACTGGTAAAGATGCGATGAGATTTGGACCCTTACGCCCCACGGGTTTGATAGACCCACATACCGGTAAGATGCCTTACGCAGCAGTTCAGTTGAGGGCCGAGAATAAGGCGAAGACGATGTACAACATGGTCGGATTCCAGACGAGATTGAAATGGGGAGAACAGAGGCGTGTCTTTAGACTCATTCCAGGTCTGGAGTCAGCCTCCTTCGCAAGGTACGGCGTGATGCACAGGAATACGTTTATAAACTCGCCACGATGTCTGGATAGATTCTTGAGATCGCGTGCTGCTCCGAACGTATGGTTTGCAGGGCAGATAACAGGGGTGGAGGGATATGTGGAATCTGCCGCCACGGGATTGTACGTTGCTCTGAATTTGATCAACGTGTTGGAAGGTAAAGAACCGTACCCCCTCCCCGATGAAACTATGATGGGCTCATTGGTTCGATACATCACCACCCCGAACGTATCGTTTCAACCCATGTATGCGAACTTCGGAATCTTACCCCCCGTATCGGTGAAGAACAAATGGAAGAGAAGGCATCTTCTGGCGACGAGGGCCATAGAGCACATGAGAAAATGGAAAGAAGAATATCTCAAGAGATGAGTTGTTCGGTAAGATACCTCTTGTACGTATCGAGATATGAATATTTGGTGTACAACGAATATTTCTGGATATCGGTCAACTTGCTCAAGATAGCTGCCTTTAGAAGGTCTATCATACCTATCTTCTCTTCTATCACATCTTCAAGAGTCGAATGCAAACGGACAGCGAATCCTTTATCTTTATCGAAGATCTTGGCAACGGTCTGAGGATAGTTTTGATAGACATCCTCGAATTTCGTTTTATCGAACGCGAGATAGCCGTCTTCACCTTCCGTTATACCGATCTCCTCTAAAGAACTATATACCTTCGATGTCTTCGCGGAATGAACGATCTGATTCACGGAGAGGTCGAAATCATCACCTTTGACGGTGGGGCTTCCCTTTTTTATATCTTCCTTCATATCCTTGAGGGTAATGCCAACCTTCTGCACAGTGTAGTTGTCTATCGGGTTGAATATGTCTTCCAACAGATCATATTTCAGGTTCACGGCATGCAGCGCCTGCATCTGGGTAAAGTTCCTAAGGGATGAATCGATAGTCCTCATCAAAGAGTTGAATTTCGTCACGAAGGTCTCTATCTTATCCGTTAGAGTACTCGTAGGCTTTTTTATATCCACAGTTATCGGTGTGGATGTTATATTCTTGAGGCGAATGGTAACACCTCTTATGGCATCCTTGATCTCGTTCGTCTTACGTTCTATTCGCTTTCCATCGACGTAAATGACAGATGTGGTGGGGCTCTGGATGATATGAGCTATATCGTTCTTCTCATCGACGATACCGAGTCTGTATAGGACGAATTGAGGATCGGATAGAGAGACGTTCGAACCCGGTTGTGTGCTCTCGAAGATCAATCTACCGTTGGAAAGAGAAACATCTAGGGAGGTCACATCGGAGAGATCATTCCCATTTGCATCCTGGGATAACTTTTCCAATATATCCAGCATAGAATCCGAAGAAGCGATCGTGAATTCATAACCGTTTATAGAAAAACTCCCACTGATACCGAGGGCATCTGAGGAAGATGTAACCCCTAATTGATATATGCTCTTACTCTCGAATTTGAACGGTTTTGCCAGCTGCTGAACTGTTATCGTGTGGCTCTGCTCTTCCAGATCGGTAGGTGAAGTGATCCGGATGTCTATCTTTCCCGTACCATCACCATAACTGACTATGGGAGAAAAACCCATCTCAGATACAAATGACGATATGGCATCGTTAACGTCTGTGACCCTCCCCTTTATCGTATCCCATGCGCTCAACGAGGCCTTTATCGCTTGAGAAGCAAAAGATGAAAGTAGATTCCAATCATAAGAGTAGATCATGCTCACAGATCTACTGCTCATGCTCGTAACTCCCACATCACCTTCGATATTCATAAAGGGGATCACCCCGTTAAACGAAAAGTGTTAACTCAGAACTGACAGATCATCTCTTCGATTTCTTTCTCTTGTATTTCCTGTTGAATTTTTCCACCCTGCCAGTTGTATCCACCAACTTAGATGTAACACCCGTGTAAAATGGATGACATTGTGCGCAAACCTCTACTCGCATCTCTTTCTTCGTGGATTTCACCTTATATTGTGCCCCACAGGCACAGGTTACCGTAGCATCGTACATCTTGGGATGTATACCTTTTTTCAAACCTTTTCACCTCTTTTTTCTTAATGAGCGGAGGCGCTGGGACTCGAACCCAGACGTCGCTTGATGCGTACACCGATTTTCGAGACCGGCCCTTTAACCGTTCAGGCACGCCTCCACAAATCATTATATCATATCTTGAATCTCTTTGACACAGATGGGGACGAAGGCTGTGTAACACCGCTTACAGAGTACACGCATATCTTTGGATTTATGGCCGTGTAATAAAAAGGTTGATGGAGTGATTGAGGCAAAGCGTATTATTGTTTCGAGGCAGATGGAAGCGTATCCTATGCTTGATTCGGTTGGTTTTGCATCGGACCGCATCGAGTGTTCGGTAGGGGACATATCTTGATGTGCATCGTTGATGTGAACGAACATGTTGCTCGCTTTCGTCGGTAGCATATTGGTCAGCATCGAGCATTCTTCCTTGAATGC